>NZ_JBUYEN020000027.1:0-118857 GCF_055229415.2 Bradyrhizobium sp. Leo114
AGTAAGCCGTAAACCATCGCGCAGGGAAAGCCGGAATGCTTCGGTTGAACCTGTGGTCCTACCCCCGTGCTTTTTGTTGCACGGGACCCACGGGTGCAACCGGCACCCGGCTTTCCCTGCGCCCTCTGCCATCGAGGAGGGTGAAACGAGACGAAAAGCTCGGACGCAACGCGCCGCGAGAACGCGAACTTACATCCCCTCGCTGTTTGACATTTGAATCGTGATCTCTCCCCACGTCGTCCCGGGCTTGACCCGGGACCCATAACCACAGGGAGATGTTATGGCGCGGGCAGGCGGTCACAGCGGAGCAGGTCACATCGGCCTGTGGTTATGGGTCCCCCGCCTTCGCGGGGACGACGCCGGTGCGAGAAGCGCCAAAGCAATACCAACGACAGAGCTTAACCCGCCGTATCGAGCGCGAGCACGCGCCCATCTGCGCGTGTTGCATTCGCCTGCACTGCGCTCCGCCGGCCGACGATGTGGTCCGCCACGAATTCCGTGTCGCGTCCGATGCCGACGAACCGGCCCGAACCCCAGGTGTAAAGCCAGGGCAATCCGATCACATAGGCACCATCGACCGAGGTGACGCCGCGCTTGTGCGTGGGGTAACCCGCGCCGTCGAACATCGGTAAATCGACCCACGACCAGTCCGAACGAAAGCCGGTGGTCCAGATGATGCTGGTGATGCCGGCCGCCGCAAGATCGAGCTCCGTCGGGGTCTCCGCGGGCGACCACACCGGCGCATAGTGCGGCGTCAGCGGCGCATCGATCCCGCCTCTCGCAATGTGGTCGTCGATCAGGCTGCAGATGCCGTTGTAGACCCGATCGGCATTGTCGAGGTTGGTCTTTAGATCGTCGCCGAGCCGCAACGTGGTGCTGCGCGCGTCCTGCAGGCGCCCGTAGAGCTTCATGCCTTCGAGTGCAAACCTGCGCAGATCGATGTCGCGGCCGCCATCGCGGCCGGTGAGATAGTGGTTGGCATTCCTGCGAACCTTTTCACGCAGCGGATGCTGATCCACCGGCAGATCGTATTGGCCGAGATCATCGAGCCAGTCGACGGCGTCGCGGCCGCGGTAGAAGCGGGGACAGCGCGGCGCGCTGCCCACCGCGAGATGAACCTTGCGGCCGGCCAGATGCAGGTCCTCGGCGATCTGGCAGCCGGACTGGCCGCTGCCGACCACGAAGATCTCGCCCGGCGGCAACTGGTCCGGATTGCGATAGGCGGACGAATGGATCTGCAAGATGGCCGGGTCCAGCCGCTCCGAGAATTCGGGAAGCTTGGGGATGTGATACCCGCTGACCGCGAGCACGACGCTATCGGCCATGATCTCGCCCGCGGTCGTCTCGAGCAGGAATCTTCCGCTTACCTGGCGTAGCCTGACGACCGCGACGCCTTCGCGGACCGGAGCTTTGATGTGCTTCGCGTAGTCTTCGATATAGCGGACGATCTCATCGCGCAGCATGAAGCCGTGCGGATCGTCGCCGGCATAGGGGAAGCCGGGCAGCTGGCATTGCCAGTTCGGCGTCACCAGGCAGAACGCGTCCCAGCGCTGCGTCTTCCAGGAATGGGCGATGCTGTTCTTCTCCAGCACCACATGGTCGATATCGTGCCGGCTGAGCTGCGCGCTCATCGCAAGGCCGGCCTGTCCGCCGCCGATCACGACGACCGGGTAGTGAGAGTCGAGATCAGACATCATGAACTCCTGTTATTCTTCGAACGAAACGATGGTGACGGAGGCCTCTGGCATGGCCTCGAATCGGCCGGCCGTTTCCTCGATCCGGGCGAGTTGACCGAGCGCGCGCGTGCAGAAGAAGCCGTATTTCTCGCGGACGCGCTCTGCTGCGATCGTCAGCGCGGTGCGGCTGCGCTCCCGGAAATCGGCGAGCGAGTAGGTCGCGCCGACGGCGAGATGGTCCTTGATCACCAGCGAAGGCGAATAGCAGACCTCGATGCTTTCATCCGGCCAGCGCACATGGAAACGCATTTCAGGCATAATGCACCTCGCTCATGCGGCGATAGGCTGGAAGGTGCGCCTCAGCGGTGCGGCTCCAATCGTGACGTTCGGCGACGTTACGTCCGTTCGCGGCGAGGCGGGAGCGAAGCGGTTCGGACAGCGCGCTGATGATGGCATTCGCAATCGAGCCCGCCTGATGCGGATCGCACCAGGCAACGTCGTCCGCGCCGAGATATTCGGTGAAGGGCGAGATATGCGAGACGATCACGGGGACGCCGCTCGCCATCGCTTCGAGTACGACGAGGCCAAAGCCCTCGCGCAGCGACGGGAAGACCAGGGCGTCCGAAAGCCGATAGAGCGATGGCATCTCAGTATCGGCAAGCGGCCCGGTCTCGATCACCGCACCTGCGGGCAGCCCCGCATCCTGCAGCCGCAGCCGGAACTGCCGCTGGTAGGCGCCATGATCGAGCAGCGACGCTCCGCCCGCGATCACGAGCTGGGCCGAGCGGTGGATGGCATGCACTTGGCTGAAGGCATCGAGGATGGCATGGGTGTTCTTGCGTTGCTCGATGCCGCCAATCGCCAGCAGCACTGGTCCCTCGCGAAGCCCGAGACGGGCGCGGAGTGCGTGGTCGCCGGCATTGGCGACAGGCGAATAGCGATTGGTATCGACGCCGTTGCCGACCAGCGTAGAGGTGCAGGCCAATTCGATCCTCAGTCGCTCCTGCCACATCCGGCTGACGACAAAGAGGTGATCGGCGAGAACGATCGAGCGCTGGTCGAGCTGGCGCAGCCGCGCATCGCTGAAATCGTCGACGTGGTGCACGGTGCGGACGTAACCCTGGATCAGCCGGCGTTGCTTCAGCGTCGCCAGCGCATTGCCGGAGATGCCGTCCTGGGCATGGTAGACATCGAATTGCCGATGCGCGGGATTCTCGAAATGCCGCACATAATCCGCGATGTGCGTTTCCACCATCGACGTGACGTCATCAGACACCGCCGACGCCGGCACTGATATGGTCGGCGCGAGACTGGAACGGAAGAAGCCCTTGCCGGCGCGATCGGGCGCATGCACGATGGCGGCATGGCCGAGCCTCGTCAAGGCGTCCGCGAGCTCGAGCGCGTGCACCACGCCGCCACGCGGGTTGGTCGAGTGGGTCAGGATCGCGATGCGAAGCCGCGCGGACGAAGCGCTCATGCGACGCTCCGCGGGATCGGACGCTTGGCGGGGCCGCAGCCGATCAACGACTGCTGCGCGAAATCCCACACCGTCGCGCGGTCGGAGCCGGCGCGAATATCGACCGTGGTTCCGGCCATCACGTCGCCAACGGACGCGGCGGCGATGCCGCGCTGGCGAAAGCGCGCGAGCGTTTCGTCGAGATGTTCCGGCTTGATCGACAAGAGATAGCCGAAGCTCGGAAAGGTCTGCAGCCAGCGTTCCAGCAGAACGCCGTCCGGAATCGGGATCGCGTCGAGATCGATGGCGAGCGCCACCTGCGAGCACTCGGCGAGCATCGCGGCGGTGCCGACGATGCCGCCCTGGCTGATGTCCTTGGCGGCGCACGCGAGCCCGGACTCGGCAACCGACGGCAGGATCTCGATGTCGCCGCGCAGCCGTTCCGGCGGCGCATCGGTTGCCGCTTCCCAGTTCGCGAACGGCTCGCGGTAGCGGCCGCGAAGATCGATCGCCGCAACGAGCTTGTCGCCTGGCTTCGCATCGAAGCTGGTCAGCAGCCGCTTGGCACGGCCGAGGATCGCGACCGCGAATTGGCTCTGGCTGCTGCGAATATTGGTGTGGCCGCCGATGATGGGGACCCCGAACGCCTTCGCCGCCGCCTTCAGGCCGGCGAGGATCGGCGATGCGTTATCCGCGCCATCTGACCAGATCGCATTGACGATCGCGGTGGGCCGGCCGCCCATCGCCGCGACATCGGAGATGTTGACCATCGCGCCGCACCAGCCGGCGAACCAGGGATCGGCGGCGACGAACTCGTTCATGAAGCCTTCGATGGCAAACAGGAGGTGGCCGTCACCATCCGGAATTGCCGCGCAGTCGTCGCCCACGGGGATCGCCTGATCGCCCGACAGCTCGAGCGCGGTGGCCACCGCGGCGATGTCGGCCTTGGCGGCGATGCCGCGGCTCTGCCGCAGCCGTTCCGCAAGCTGATCGATGGCGACGCCGGAGAGCATGATCAGGCCGCCAGTTTCGCCAGCGAGAGGAAGCCGGTTTCAGGAGTGCGGAATGGCGGATAGCGATCGAGGTCCGCCTCCATGCGGTGATGTGGGCGGCCGTGCAGCTCGAACTCGCCGAGCGAGCGCCAGTGCATGTGCTGGAACAGCAGCGCATTCTGGCTCTGGACATTGGCCAGGAAACGCCGGCAGCCGCGCGCGTGCGCCGACGACACCGCAAGCCGGATCAGGCCGGCGCCGACTGCGCTCAGCCGGCGATAGTTCTTCGCGACCGCCAGCCGCGATCCCCACCAGACATCGGGTTCATGGTCATCGCGGTGAATACGTACGGTGCCGACGACGTCGTCCTCGACGACGCCGAGCAACGACACGGCCACCAGCGGAATCGCGCAGTCGTCGGTGGCATCGCGGTCATCATCGGCGAAGACGTGCTGCTCCTCGCAGAACACCCGGCGGCGGAGCGCAGCGGCCGCAGCCTTCTCCCAGGCTTCGGTCGCGAACTTCACCTGGAATTCAGGCGCAATGAACGGCTTGAACGATTCGAAGATCATGCGATGGCCCTCCGCTCATAGGTCGACAGCGCCGAGCAGGCGCCGCATTTGCCGCAGCCCGCCTTGATGTCGGAAGCGCGCAAGTCCCCGGCCCGCAGCATGTCCGCAAGCGGGCGCAGGATGTCGTGCATGAACGAAGGAGGTGGTGTCGGATGACTCTCCAGCGGCGTGCCGGCAATCGGTACAAACGGAACGACGAAGGGATAGACGCCGATGTCGATCAGGCGCCGGGAGGTCGCAAGAATCTCGGCAGGTTCGTCGCCGAGGCCGGCGAGGATATAGGTCGAGACCTGACCGCGGCCGAACACCGGCACCGCCGCCGCGAAGGCTTCGAAATAGTCGTCGATGGAAACCTGCGCCTTGCCCGGCATGATCCGTTGCCGCACATCGGCGCCGATGACTTCCAGATGCATCCCGAGCGCGTCGACGCCGGCATCCTTCATGCGGCCGAACCAGGCGAAATCATCCGGCGGCTCGCATTGCGCCTGGATCGGCAGGTCGACGGCGGCTTTGACGGCCGCGGCGCTCTCGGCAAGGATCGCAGCGCCGCGATCGGAGGTGCGCGGCGTGCCCGTGGTCATCACCATGTGACGCACGCCGTCGAGTTCGACCGCGGCCTTGGCGACTTCGGCAAGCTGCGCCGGCGTCTTGCGCTCGACCGTGCGTCCGGCCGCGAGCGACTGGCCGATCGCGCAGAACTGGCAGGTCTTGGTGCGGCTCTGGTAGCGGATGCATGTCTGCAGCACCGTGGTTGCGAGCACGTCACGCCCATGCAGCGTCGCGATCTTGGAATAGGGAATGCCGTCGGCGGTAGAGAGCTCGTAGAATTTCGGCCGCAGCGGGAACGAGACGCCAGCCAGAACGATGCCGTCGCGCGAGATGCGGCTGCGGCCCGCGGCGTCGGGCCGCTCGACGAGGTATGGGCTCTCGAACGCCGGTGCATTATGGACCGGCACCATCACTGTGGAACCATCGATGGTGAATGGCGTGTGGTCCGAGGGGCCGGCGCCACCGCGGCGGCTGATGCCGCCGTTCCTGGGATCAGCGAGGCGTACTCCGAAGGACTGCAACTCGTTGATCAACTGCTCGGTCGGCATCGCCTTGAGTTGCTCGTGCGGCATCTGCTGTGTCATCGGATACGTCTCCCGGATTGGGCATGAGGCGATTGGGGTGAAGGCCGTGCATCGGACGCGCCGGCTGGTCGTTGAGCACGAGCGACAAAAGCTCCGGGCGGGCATAATGGCCGACCGAATCCATCATCCGCTTGCGCTTGGTGATCAGAGCCATGTCGAGATCGGCGATCAGAATTCCCTCGCCGCTGGTGAGCGGCGGGACGAGGTGATTGCCTTCCGGCGAGACGATCGCGGTCATGCAGCCGCCGCGCAGGCCCTTGCGCGGGCCTTCGTCCGGCGAGATCTTCGCGATCTGCTCCTCGGAGAGCCAGCCGGTGGCGTTGACGACGAAGCAACCGCTTTCGAGTGCATGGTGGCGGATCGTCACCTCGATCTGGTCGGCGAAGATCTGTCCGACCAGCGATCCCGGAAACTGCGCCGCGTGAATTTCCTCGTGCTGCGCCATCAGCGCGTAGCGGGCGAGGGGATTGTAGTGCTCCCAGCAGGCGAGCGCGCCGACGCGGCCGACGGCCGTATCGGCCACCTTCAGTCCGGCGCCATCGCCCTGGCCCCAGATCATGCGTTCGTGGAAGGTGGGTGTGATCTTGCGGCGCTTCAGCACGATCGCGCCGGTGGCATCGAATACGAGCTGCGCATTATAGAGCGAGCCGTGATCGCGCTCGTTGACGCCGAGCACGATCACCATGGCATGGCGCTTGGCCGCTTGGGCGACGGCGTCGGTCACTGGGCCCGGCACCACGACGGCGTTGTCGTAGAGCTGGATATGCTCGGCGCCGCTCAGGACCGGCGGGCGGACGAAGGAAAAATACGGATACCAGGGAACCAGCGTCTCCGGGAACACGGCGAACTGGACGCCTTTGCCGGCCGCTTCCGCAATGGCCGCAAGGATCCGATCGACGGTTCCACTCGCCGTCTCCAGATCGGGCGCGATCTGGATCGCTGCAGCCTTGACGATGCGCTTCGCTGTCATGGTCTCCTCCCTCGTCCGCCCGCCCCGCGTCAGAGCGTCCAGGTGTGGAGCATGAAGGCGTTGTCGTTGCGGTGGATCAGGATCAGATCCAGCACGTCGAGCGGATTGATCGGCCGGATGCCCGGGATCAGCGACGGCTCGCCATGGCCATACAGCGCCTGCAAGGCGAAGCGGCAGGCGTAGACGTTGCCGCCTTCGTCCATGAATTTTGCGAGCTGGTTGTTGAAGTTCTGGGCGCCCGGAAACGCTTCGTCGCCGATCTTCGGAAAGCCGCGCTGGATGCCGAGCGTGACGCCCGGGCCATAAAGCAGGATCGAGGTGTCAAAACCCTTTCGCTTCAGCCGAAGCGCCTGAAGGATGTTGACGAGACCGATCGAGCCTTCGAACGCGACAGTGTGGAACGTCACCAGCGCCTTCTCGCCGGGCTTGGCTTTGACGTCCTCGAAAACCTTCTCCTCATAATCGACAAGAAAATCGCCTTTCTGGCGAGCGGGCATCGTTACTGCGGGCATTGCGCACCTCCTGCTCTCGTCCGGCCTCCCGGATCGATTTCAGGATTTGCAATCAATGTGCCAAGCGCCTGTTTGCACGATTAATCATCAACGCAGTCAATATGCGATCAAATATCCAGTCAATGTTGACTGGATATCTGACGGGACTGTAGGGATTGTTTCTCTGCCGTTAGAAAAAGCTACCTGGCAGCAGTGTGCAACGCGCTCGATTGCTATGCAGGCGCCCTCGTCGAGTCCCGCAGGAAGAATGGCAGTACTACGAACCCAATTGCGAAAAAGTATGCAACAACATACGGTCAATTTTGAGCTCATCTGGCTAGATCTCGCAAATGACCGACTGGCGACCCGACCTCTCCAACAGTGACAAGCCGCGCTATCTCGCGATTGCCGACGCCATCGCCGATGATATCGCCGCCGGAAAGCTTGTCATCGGCGACCGATTGCCGCCGCAGCGCAAATTGGCCAAGCGGCTCGACATCGACTTCACGACGGTAGCGCGCGGTTATGTCGAGGCGCAGAAGCGCGGGCTGATCGAATCGAAGGTCGGGCAGGGAACTTTCGTCCGCGACAAGCCGCGCCCGCGACGCTCAGTGCAGGCCTTTCCGCCGCGGCCGGTCGACCTCTCGATGAATCTGCCGCCCGAGCCTGATGATCCCGACTTGATCGCGCGGATGCAGGCGGCGGCGGACTACGTCATGCGCGATGTCGTCTCGCTGTTGCGCTACCAGGGATTCGGCGGCACCCAGGCCGACAAGGATGCGGCGTCGAGCTGGCTCGGCCGGCGCGCGCTGGTGCCGGCGCAGAGCCGTATCTTCGTGTCGCCTGGCGCGCACCCGGCGTTGCTTGGCATTCTCTCGATCCTCGCAAAGCCCGGCGAGATCGTGCTGTGCGAGGCCATCACCTATCCGGGCATACGCGCTATCGCCGCGCAACTCGGCATCACGCTGGTCGGCTTGCCGATGGACGATGACGGCGTCGAACCGCAGGCCTTGACTGACGCATGCAAGAAGCTGAAGCCGAAGGCGATCTATCTCAATCCGACCCTACAGAATCCGACGACGCTGACGATTCCCGACCCTCGACGACGCGAGATCGTTGCGATCGCGCGACGCCACAAGTTGCCGATTATCGAGGATGACGCCTACGGCTTCATCCCCGAACACGGTCACGGCCACGCGCCGTTTGCCGCGATTGCGCCCGATCTCACCTGGCATGTCGCGGGCCTTGCGAAATGCATCGGTGCGGGACTACGCGCAGCCTATGTCGTGGTCCCCGATGCGCGTTCGGCCTGGCCGTTCGCCTCGGCCCTTCGTGCCGCAACCGTCATGGCTTCGCCGCTCACAGTGTCGCTGGTGACGCGCTGGATCGAGGACGGCACCGCGGACACGATCCTGCGATTCATCCGCACGGAGACATCGGCGCGGCAGAGGCTGGCAGCGGAGATATTGCCGAAAGGTTCTTATCGCGGGGATCTGCTCAGCTTCAACATCTGGGTCCCACTGCCCGCGCCATGGACGCGCTCGGCATTCGTCGAGCATATGCGATCGACCGGCATCGGTGTCGTCGCAAGCGATGCATTCGTCGTCAACGGATCGCCGCCCGAGGCGGTCAGGATATGCCTCGGCGGTCCCGTCAATCGGCCGCAGGTCAGGAGCGCGCTGGAGTATACCGCGCATGCGCTTGCCGAGAGCCCGGCTCTGGCATCGTCGTTTCTCTGACGTCGTCGAAATCAGCGCAACGAATCTGTTGCCGCGCATATCCTGAAACAACAAGCACTGCGATGTGCGATCGTCCGGCTAGCCTGTTCTGGCGCATAGGAAGACAGGTGTGCTCGTCATCACGGGTGCGCGAGCGTCCGCAATCACAATTGAATGAACAGATCGGCCTTCTGCGCATAGCTGATTAAGATTTGGCTCGCGCGATTTTCGACGCGGCTTCATCGCGTGAGGAGAAAAGTCCTCGCCAACTCACCGGATATTGAGTGCTGCGATCCGCGCCATCACCGAATGTTGGCTGATCGTAGCAGCTTGTTGATGCGATCCGACATCCAATCGGCGCCGTCGAAACCCTAAATCGTTTTTTAGTTGAGAATGGGATGTTCGACCGCCACTTGAATGGCGTCGGCGACGCGGCGTCTTTGGGCTTGTTCGGGCGGACTACCCACTAGAGGTATTCGGAAATGGAAGAGGTCGGATCGTGGGTCGCTCCACGCAGCGCCAGGTTTTGCTTGGAGGCATGTATGATCGTGCTGTCACGTTCTTTCGTTCGCAAACGCGTGATCTCACTCGCGACGACGGCCACCGTGGCGGCGACGTCGTTCGTGTTGGCCCAGAATCCCACCAGGGCGTATCACGTTCGCGGGGCCATGCCGGTTCAATATGTGGCCGATCGCCCCGACTACGCCGACGAGCAGCCCTTCCTTTCAGAAAATGATGCCGCCATGAACAAGATGATGGCGGACATGACGATCAAGCCGACCGGCGATGTCGACCGTGATTCCGTCGCGATGATGGTTCCGCACCATCAAGGCGCGATCGACATGGCGAAGGCTGTCCTTCGCTACGGCCATAACGAGCAGCTTCGCCATCTCGCGCAGGAGATTGTCGTGACCCAGCAGCAGGAGATTGCGGCGATGCGGCTTGCGATTGGCGAGGAGTTGCCGCCGTCGGTTGCGGCGCCGACGCAACCGGGTACTGCGCCGACGCCAGAGTCGGATACGATGCCTGCCATGCAATCACCGGACGCGATGTCTAGCCACACGATGCATATGCAGTAGGGGACGAAACAAATGAGGATGTCGGCTCTCGAGCCTCGCCGGCGCACGGGGCATGGCGAAGACAAAATTCAACGACGTTATCTGGTGATCACAGAGGGCGTTCCGGACAAGCCCGGTCACGTCGTGCAGGTGCATTTGAAATAGGCGCGCCGCTTGCTTGTGTGAGGACCGGCAGAGCGGCGCGCGGTTAAGGACCGATTATGGGTATCGTTCGCTTCGCTCTGCGGTTTCCACATACGTTCTATGTGGTCGCTGCGCTGATCCTGTTTCTGGGTGCCGTCGCCAGCTACAAGATGCCGACGGACATCTTTCCGGAAATCAACATCCCCGTGGTGACGGTGATCTGGAGCTACACCGGGCTGAGCACGCCCGAGATGGAGCAGCGCGTCACCACCTACAGCCAGTATTCGATCAGCTCCAACGTCAACGGCATCAGGAACATCGAAGCCCAGACCATGGCGGGGTTGTCGGTGCAGAAGATCTACTTCCAGCCCGACGTCAATCTCGATCTCGCCATCGCCCAGATCGTCTCCGCCACCAACTCGATCCGCGCCCTGATGCCGCCGGGGATCCAGCCGCCGGTGGTGGTGCAGTTCAATGCCTCGAGCGTTCCTGTGCTGCAGATCAGCCTGAGCTCCGACACGTTGAGCGAACAGCAGCTCTACGACTACGGCATCTATCGCATCCGCCAGCAACTGGCGCCGATCCCCGGCATCACGCTGCCGACGCCGGCCG
This sequence comes from Bradyrhizobium sp. Leo114, assembly GCF_055229415.2. NCBI lineage: Bacteria > Pseudomonadati > Pseudomonadota > Alphaproteobacteria > Hyphomicrobiales > Nitrobacteraceae > Bradyrhizobium > Bradyrhizobium sp. Leo114. The sequence goes on from NZ_JBUYEN020000027.1 coordinate 10,823, forward strand.
GCGGCAAGTACCGCCAGATCATGGTCGATATCGATCCGGAAAAGCTGCTCGCCAAGGGATTGACGCCGCTCGACGTGGTGAACGCCGTCAATACCCAGAACCTGACATTGCCGGCAGGCACGGCGAAGTTCGGCAAGACGCAATATGCCATCCGCACCAATGCAACGCCGCCGAGCATCGACGACCTCAACAATATTCCGATCAAGGTGGTGAACGGCGCGACTGTGTTCGTCAAGGATGTCGGGCAGGTACATGACGGCTGGCTGGTGCAGCAGAACGTCGTGCGGCAGAACGGCCGGCGCTCGGTGCTGCTCAGCATCATCAAGAACGGCAATGCCTCCACGCTCTCGGTTGTCAATGCTGTGCACCAGGCGTTGCAGACGGCGCGCGCCGCGGCGCCTCCGGGCATGCAGATCAAGGAACTGTTCGATCAGTCGGTGTTCGTCAAAGAGTCGGTCACGGGCGTACTGCGCGAGGGCGCGATTGCGGCGGCGCTGACCGCGCTGATGATCCTGCTGTTCCTGGGATCATGGCGCTCGACCGTGGTGGTCATGATCTCGATCCCGCTTTCGATCCTGACTTCGCTGATCGTGCTTTATTTCCTCGGCGAAACCTTGAACACGATGACGCTCGGCGGTCTGGCGCTCGCGGTCGGCATTCTCGTCGACGACTCGACGGTCACGATCGAGAACACCCATCGGCTGCTGACCGAGGAGGGGATGCCGCTGCCACAGGCGACGCTGCACGGCGCCGCCGGCATTGCCGTCCCGACCCTGGTCTCGACGCTCGCGATCAGCTGCGTCTTCACCTCCGTGGTGTTCCTGGATGGGCCGGCAAAGTACCTGTTCACGCCGCTCGGGCTCGCCGTCGTGTTCGCGATGCTGGCTTCCTACGGTCTGTCTCGAACCCTGACGCCGATCGTGATCGGACTTCTGCTCAAGGGCGAACATCACGGCGCACCAGGAGCGGCGGCGACCGGCTTGTTCGCGCGCTTCCATGCGGCGTTCGAGCGCGGTTTTGAGACCATACGCCATGGCTATTCGCGTTGGCTCACCGAACTCTTGAACCACCGCTTTATCATTCCCATCGGCATGGGATTCGTGCTGCTGCTGGGCGGCGTGATGTTTCCGATGGTCGGCCGAGACTTCTTCCCGGCGATTGATGGCGGACAGATTCAGCTTCACGTCCGCGCGCCGGCCGGGACCAGGATCGAGGCGACGGAGCGCGTCTTTCAGCAGGTCGAGAACAAGATCCGCGAAATCATCCCGGCCGATCAGCGCGAATTGATCGTCGACAATATCGGGCTGCCGGCACGGCCGTATAACCTCGCCTTCAGCGACGGCTCGACCATCGGCGTCAATGACGGCGTGATCCTTGTGGCGCTCAAGGAAGGCCACGCGCCGACGGCGAACTATGTGCGCAAGCTGCGCGAGGAGCTACCCAAGGCTTTCCCGGAGGACACGTTCTACTTCCAGGCGGCGGATATCGTGACGCAGATCCTCAATTTCGGACTGCCGGCGCAGATCGATGTCCGTACGGTCGGCTACGACAAGGACAATAATCTGCGGGTCGCACAGGAACTGCGGCAGCGCATCGCCGATATCCCTGGCGTGGTGGATGCGCATCTGCAGCAGGAAGTCAACGCGCCAGCGTTCTATGCCGACATCGATCGCACCCGCGCGGCCCAGCTCGGCCTGAACGCCAACACGATCGCCACCAATCTCAATGTCAGCCTGAGCTCGTCCGAGCAGGTGCAGCCGAATTTCTGGACCGATCCCAAATCCGGCATTCCATACTACTTCGCGGTGCAGACGCCCGAGAGCAGGATTTCGTCCGTCAGCGATATCGGCAACACGCCGGTTTCCACGACGCTGGCGTCGCTGACCGATACACCCGTGCCTGGCCTGCTCAGCAACGTCGCCACGTTCAGGCGCGGCAGCGTTCCGACCAATGCCAACCAGGCCAATATTCAGCCGGTCTACGAGACCTATGCCAGCACGCAAGGCCGTGATCTCGGCAGCGTCGCGAGCCAGATCAGCCATATTGTCGGGGATCTGCAGAAGCAGCTGAAGCCAGGCAATTCGATCCAGGTGATCGGCCAGATCGACAGCATGAACAGCTCGTTCGTCAATCTCGGCATCGGCCTGCTGTTTGCCGCCGTGTTTGTCTACATGCTGATGGTGGTGAACTATCAGAACTTCGGCGATCCCTTCGTCGTTATCCTGGCCTTGCCCGCGACGCTCTGTGGCATCCTGACCATGCTGTTCGTGACCGGCACGACCCTGAACGTGCCGTCGCTGATGGGAGCGATCATGGCGGTGGGTGTGGCATCGGCCAACTCGATCCTGCTGGTGACTTTTGCCCGCGAGCAGCAGCTTGCCGGCAAGACTGCCTTCGAGGCTGCGATCGAGGCCGGGCATACCAGGATCCGACCGGTGCTGATGACCGCGGCCGCAATGATCGTAGGCATGATCCCGATGGCGATCGGAGCGGCCGGCGAAGAGCAGAATGCCGCGCTTGCGCGCGCGGTGATCGGCGGCTTGCTGTTTGCGACGCCGACGACGTTGCTGGTGGTGCCCTATCTGTTTGCCATGCTGCGCAAGGGCAATGACGGCGAAAAACATCAAGGGGTATTCGACGAGGTGCTGGAATGAATTTCAATCGGCCTTTGAAAATCGAGCCGACGCCCGGGGATCGCAAAAGCGATCCGGCGCCGGTGCGGCATGGCCGTTCGAGACGGTGGATTGGCCGGACTGTGGGCGTGGCCCTGGGGCTGATCGGAGGGACCGCACTGGCGTTCGGGGGATGGAATCACTACGCCCAATATCGCCAGACCATGGCCACGGCCGAACAGCGCCACGATCTCATCCCGGACGTTCGTGTGGCGACCGTCGAGCCTAGCGATGGCATCGACGTCGTGAACCTGCCTGCAACCACCTCGGCTTTTGCCTCCGCCAACATCTTCGCGCGCGCCAGCGGCTATATCGCCAAGCGCGAGGTTGATATCGGTGACCATGTCAAGGAAGGGCAATTGCTGGCGGAGATCGTTGCGCCGGAACTCGACCATCAGATCGCACAGGCTGAGGCGACGCTCGGGCAGCTCAGGTCTGCGCTGCAGCAGGCGCAGGCCAACAGGGAACTGGCCAAGGTGACCTGGGACCGCGACAAGCCGCTGGTGGAGAAGGGCTGGCTCACCGCGCAGCAGGGAACGATCGACTCCCAGACGCTGAAGGCGCAAGAGGCCGCGGTCTCGGTCGCGCAGGCCAATGTGGTCGCCGAGGAAGCGCAGGTGCAGGTGTTGCATCAGCAGAAGATCTACCAGCACGTCGTTGCACCCTTCGACGGCGTGATCACCCAGCGCAATATCGACGTCGGCAGCCTGGTGCAGGCGGATGCGACCAGCGGCACGTTCATGTTCACGATCATGCAGAGCAATGTCATCCGCACCCAGGTGTTTGTTCCACAGGATGCGGCGTTCGGAGTACGTGCGGGGATCGATGCCATCGTGCACGTTCCGGAACTGCCCGACCGCACCTTCCCCGGCAAGGTGACGCGGATCGCCGATGCGCTGCAGCCGGGTTCGCGAACGCTGTTGACCGAGGTCGATATCCCGAATCCGGACGGCGCGCTCACGCCCGGCATCTACTGCACGATCGAACTGCGCATCCCGCGCAAGACGCCGAGCTTCAAAGTGTCTGCGGATGCAATCATCTTCAATCAAGGCGGCCTGCAGGTCGCCGTGGTCGAGAACGGGGTGGCGCATCTGCACAAGGTCAACGTCGTGCGTGACCTCGGTCAGCAAGTGGAGATCAACAGCGGTGTTAAAGCGGGCGACAAGGTGATCCTCAATCCGTCGGTCGACTTGGTCGACGGCAGCCGTGTGACCCTCAGGACCCAGGCCGTTTCCTGATCTCTCTCCGTGGTCCGCCCGGATCGGCAGCAAAACCTCTCCCTAAAATGCAATTTAATGGCGTGGTTCCGCCGCCGAGCCTATGTTGGTTGAGCGGAGGGCGGACGCACGCTGCCAGCGGCGCGGGCCGGCCCCCGGCAGGGTGTTGTCGAGAACGGATTGATGACAAAGGTGCTCTTGATCGAGGATGACGGCGAGACCGCCGAGGAGATTACGGCCGAACTCGCTGAACGCGGGTTCGAGGTCGAATGGTCGGCCAATGGTCGAGAAGGCCTCGACAAGGCTCGCAATCTGCGGCCTGACGCCATGATTGTCGACCGCTTGTTGCCGGGAATGGATGGGCTCAGCGTGATCGAGACCTTGCGGAAAGAGCAGGTTCGCACGCCGGTGCTGGTGCTAAGTGCACTCGGCGCGGTGGACGACCGTGTGCGGGGCCTGCGCATGGGCGGCGATGATTATCTCACCAAGCCCTTTGCCGTCGTGGAACTGATCGCGCGGATAGAGGCGCTGCTCCGCCGGCCGGTGGAATCGCGCGAGACATTGCTGCGGGTGGGGCAGCTCGAACTCGACCTGATCGAGCGCAGTGCCAGGCGCGGCGATCGGGTGATCGATCTGTTGCCGCGCGAATTTCGCCTGCTCGAGTACATGATGCGACGCAGCGACCAGTTGCTGACGCGCGCCATGCTGCTTGAAGAAGTCTGGAACTACAAGTTCGTCCCGGCGACGAACCTGGTCGACGTGCATATGGGGCGCCTGCGCCACAAGGTGGACGGGCCGGACGAGACTCCGATGATCCAGAATGTCCGCGGTGCCGGCTTCATTCTCCGTGTGGCCTCCTGAGATATTGCGCGCTCCGATCGATGGCCGTTGATCTCATGCAGAGACATTCGAACACGATGGGCCAGTGGCAATTCATTCGGTCGAACAGCTTTCGCTGGGCACTTGCGGTGGCCGGCGTCCTTGCCGTCTTCATGATCGCGCTGTTCGGTTTCATCTATGTGAAGATCGACAATTATCTGATCGAGCGGACCGACCGCATGCTCGGCCGTCAGATCGCCTTCATGGCGACATTGCCGATGGAGCGCCAGCTCAACGCGATCGAAGATCATCTGCGGCAGGATTCGCGCGGCGTTCAGTTTGCAGGGGTGTTTGGCTCGGACGGGCGGAGGTTGGCCGGCAACATGGAGCGTCTTCCGGCCGGTCTCAAGATCGACGCCCCGGCGCAGAGCGTCACCGCGGCGAGGGTAGACCAGCCGGATCACAATCATTCAGTTCGCGCGATCGCAAAGCGCATGCCAAACGGCAACGTTCTGGCGATTGCACGCAATGTCGATGAGACCAAGGAGATCTCCCACGTCGTCGGCGAAGCGCTCGCGTTCGGATTGTTGCCGGCATTCATCATCTGTCTTCTGGCCGGCGCGTGGCTGAGCGTGCGGGCGCAACGGCAGGTCGAGGAGGTCAACCAGCGCGTCCAGCGCATTATCGCGGGCGATCTGCGTGAAAGGTTGCCATATCGCGACGGCAGCGAGCCGTTCTCCAAGCTCGCGGTCATCGTCAACGGCATGCTCGATGAGATGGAAACGATGATCAACGCGCTGGCTGGCGTCGGCAACGACATCGCCCACGATCTCAGGACGCCGCTGACGCGCGCAAGGCTCGCGCTCGAGCGCGGCCGCACCCATGCAACGTCGCTGGAGCAGCTTCAGACGGTCGCAGACAAGGCGATCGCAGGCATCGATCAGTCGCTGACGATCATCACTGCGCTGTTGCGGCTTGCCGAGATCGAGAACAGCCGGCGGTCGGCCGGCTTCGGCATCGTGCGGCTGCATGAGATGTTGCGGGAGGTCTGCGACATCTACGAGCCGATCGCGGAGAACAAGAATATCGTGCTGACGGTCCACGCGGAGCACGAGCTCAACGTGCGCGGCGACCGGGACTTGTTGATCGAGGCGGTCACCAATCTCGTCGACAACGCCATCAAGTTCACGCCGGAAGGCGGCAAGGTCGATATCGAACTGCTGCGCAACGGGAATGAAACCGTGATCCGCATTGTCGATACCGGTAGCGGGATCACGGCAGAGGAGCGCGACGCTGTGCTGCGGCGGTTCTATCGGTCCGACAAGATGCGCAACACGCCCGGCGTCGGCCTAGGCCTCAATCTGGTGGCTGCGATCGTCAAGCTGCACGGCTTCCGGCTGACGATCCACCCGGGCGCGGGATGCCGCGTCGAGATCGCCTGCCCGGATCCGGAAGCGTAATCGCCGAGGGGAGGGCCGCGGCCTGTCCATGCCGCTTGCGCATAGCCTGCTTTTTCTCCGATATTGAGCGTGTCGTTTGGAGGAGCGGGCCATGAGCACAGCGATACATCCCTATCGGATCGCGGTCGGTGACGATGTGCTCGAAGATCTCAAATCAAGGCTCGGCCGGACGCGGTGGCCCGAGGCCGAGCTGGTCGAAGACTGGAGCCAAGGTGCTCCGCTGAAGTGGATCCAGGAGGTCTGCCGCTACTGGGCCGACGAATATGACTGGCGCAGCCGCGAAGCGCGCCTCAATCGCTTCGCGCAATTCACGACAGAGATCGACGGACTTGGCATCCATTTCCTGCATGTTCGCTCGCCGCATGCGAACGCGTTGCCGCTGATCATCACCCATGGCTGGCCGGGATCGGTGGTCGAATTCCACAAGGTGATCGAGCCGCTAACCGACCCGACCGCGCACGGTGGCCGTGCGGCCGACGCGTTTCATGTGGTCTGTCCGTCATTGCCGGGCTTCGGCTTCTCCGGCAAACCGCGTGCAACCGGCTGGGGCGTCGATCGCATCGCCGCGGCCTGGGCCGTGCTGATGGAACGTCTTGGCTATGCACGATACGGCGCGCAAGGAGGTGACTGGGGTTCGGCCGTCACGACCGCGCTGGGCGCGCAAGACGCTGTGCATTGCGCCGGCATTCACATCACGCTGGCGATGGCGACGCGGCCCAATGTCGAGGGACAGCCGACGCCGGAAGAGGTGCGGGCGCTGAACGGTATCAAATACTACGCCGACTGGGATTCCGGCTATTCGAAGCAGCAGTCGACCCGCCCGCAAACGCTCGGCTATGGGCTGACGGATTCACCGAGCGGTCAGGCCGCGTGGATCCTCGAGAAATTCTGGGCCTGGACCGACTGCGACGGGCATCCCGAGAACATCCTGTCCCGCGACGAACTGCTCGACAACCTCATGCTGTATTGGGTGCCCGCCACCGCGGCTTCCTCGGCGCGGCTCTATTGGGAAAGCTTCGGATCGAAACGGCGAACCGCGCACAAGGTCACCGTGCCGACCGGCGTCGCCGTCTTTCCCAAGGAGATTGTCACGCCGGTTCGAAAGTGGATGGAGGCGAGCTACACCAACATCTGTCATTGGAGCGAGATGCCGAAGGGCGGGCACTTCGCCGCCTTTGAGCAGCCCGAGTTGTTCGTGCGCGAGGTGCGCGAGTTCTTCCGGCCGTTGCGCGAAGAAGCGAGTCAGTCATGAGCGAAGGACGCTATCGCCTGATCGGATCCACCGCTGCTGGAGCGCGCGGAGTGCTGGGCGCATCTGGCTGCGAACTGTCGCCTTCGGTTTCATCTAGCGAACCAGCTATCGCGAGCAGGACGGCAAGGTCTTGATCGCTTCCTCCGCCTCGGCCCGGCTCTTGTAAACCGTGTCGCTTGCGACCGTGATGTTCGGGGTATCCGTCTTGGGCGTCTTGTCGACAACCGAGCAACTCTTGGTCAGCGAGTTGAGCACAACATAAAATGCCGGACCGGTTCTCGTGCTTTGGGCGAGGGCAGGGCAGACAGCCGCGAGCAACGCAACCAAACCGAGACAAAGCAGATAGCGTTTCATCATGACCTCCCTCGGTTCGAGCGAAATTAGCGCGCGAAGAGGAGTTCGGTTCCGGATCTGGATGGCAGACCTCGACGCCTCAACCCTGCAAATTAATGGGCCCCGGTGCATTGGAGCATCGCGGGGCCCTGCATCTTCGTTTTAGCGAAGGATTCTGGTAGACACCAGGATAACTCTGGATCGTAAAGCGCGTGGCCTTTGCGCTCCCATCCGGTGGATATGTTCAGATTGTCGACGGCGCAATGCGGCTAGCAGCTGCTGTTCGCCTCAACTGCGCCGAGACCTTGCCGCTGAGCAAGGTCACAGGACTGTCCCGGTGGCGTCATGCTCCTCTCCAAGAGTGGCCCGACGGACATCTGTCCGTATCCTCTGCTTGCCGCCCGACGACATAATCGATCGGCAATCCCTGCAAGGCCGGGAGCCAAGCTCCAGCACCCCGACAGGTGCATCAGCAAAATGCTGCGGCAGATATTGGAGGCTGTCAAGTGAAGTCGCGGTTCCCCGAGGTGAGGGAACCATGAAGCGCAGGATCATTTCCTATGTCGGCTACCAAGCGCTATCGCGATGGAGGTCGGATCCTTGATGCGCTCGATCAGCAAGTCGATGCGATCGCCGCCCCAGAACAGCTCGCCATTGAACACCATGGTCGGGACGCCGAACACGCCGAGCGCCTCCGCTTCCTCGACGATCCGATCATGTTCCGCTCGCGCGGGCCCATGAACATATTCCTCGAACTCTTTCGCCGAGCCGCCGATCGTCGCGATCACGCCAGCGATATCAGATAGTTCGTCGATCTCCAGATCATGGTTCCAAAAGCGGCGAAAGACCGTGTCGTGGTACGGCCGGAACAGGCCGTGGCGTTGGGCGAACAGCATGCCGGCGCTGGAATAGAAGGCGTCGTAAATCCGCCGCGGCCCTTTCATCGTCAGGCCCTGCGCGTTAGCGAAACGCCGCGCGTCCATGTAGGCGTAACGCACCTTGCGCCAGAAATGCGGGGTGCGCTCTTCCACCGTCCCCATGAATTCCGGGATCCGCAGCGTATAGGGCAGCCATTCCAACTCGACGCCATGCTGCTCTTCGAGCTCGAACAGGCGCTTGTTGGCGACGAAGGCGTAAGGGCTCTTGTAGTCGGTGTAGATGCGTACGCGCGGCCTTTCCATCCTTGGCCCCTCCGTGATCATGGTGGCTCTCAGGCGTCTGCACGTTTGGTTTGTCGATACTGACTCAGATCGGGATCATGAGTCATCGCCCAATAATCGACGAAGCGCCAGGGCATGGCCGAGAACACGCGGCCGCGGCTGTTGCGGTAATAGGTCGTCATGCCCGGATGGGTCCAGATCAACTGCTCATGTTCGGCATCGACCTTGCGGACATATTGATCATGGGCTTCCTGACTGACATCGATGGCGGCAATGCCTTTCTCGATCATCTCGACCAGGCAAGCCGAGATGTAGCGGCTCTGGCATTCCGACTGGAAAATCACGCTGCCGCCATGCGCAGGCCCTGAGTTCGGGCCCAGCATCAGGAACAGGTTTGGGAAGTTTGGCACGGTCAAGCCGAGATAGGCCGTCGGGTTATCGTTGGCCCAGACATCCCTGAGATTGTTGCCGCCGCGCCCGGTGATGTTGAGCCGCGCCGCCATCTCCGAAACCCTGAAGCCGGTGGAGATCACGATGATGTCGTGCGCGCGCTGCTCGCCGTCTGCCGTGACGATGCCGTTGCGCGCAAAATGATCGATCGGGTCGGTGACCAGCTCGACATTCGGCTTGGTCAGCGTCTTGAACCAGTTGTTGTCGAGCAGGATGCGCTTGCCATAGGGCGGATAGGTCGGCACGCATTTTTCGATCAGGTCGGGGCGATCCTTGAGCTCGGACAGGATGAAATCCGTCAGCTCCTGCCGGTGCCGGTCGTTGCCCTTGTTGACGGCGCGCGCCGGATGCGGCCAGTTCGGATCCTTGCGCAGGAATGGCAGCAGGCCGTCGCCATAGCGCCAGAACATGTTGAAGCGGTACCACTGCACATAGAAGGGCAAATGCGCGAGCAGCCATCGCGCGCCTTCGGTGATCGGGTCGGAGTAACCCTTGACCGGGCGTGCCCATTGCGCCGTGCGCTGATAGACCGTGACCGACGATACGCGATCGGCGATGGCGGGCACGAGCTGCATCGCGGTGGCGCCGGTGCCGATCACGGCGACGCGCTTGCCGTCGAGATTGATATCGTCGGACCACAGCGCCGAATGCACGGCGAGGCCCTGGAAATCTTGCTCGCCCTTGAAATGGGCCGGGGCGGGGTCGTTGAGCTGACCGATCGCGCTGACGAGAGCGGTCGATTCAAAAGTTTCTTCTCCTTTCTCGGTCTTGAGAGTCGAGATCCAGCGCCGCTTGTTGTCGTCCCAGCGTGAGGCGATCAGCTCGGTGTTGAGACGGACATGGCGTCGGATGCCGTGTTCGCGCACCACCTTCAAGAGATAGTCGAGCAGTTCCTGGCGCGGCGCGAAATAACGCGTCCACTGGTTCCGCTCGCCGAACGAGAAGGAATAGGAGTGGTTCGGGGTATCGACGCCGCAACCGGGATAGCGGTTGACGTACCAGGTACCGCCGATCTCGTCCTCCTTCTCGACGATGGTGTAGGGGATGCCGAGCCGGTCCAGCGCGACGCCGAGCGCAATCGCGCAGACGCCGGCGCCGACGATCAGCACGTGCTGTTCGGCGAGCTTCTCGTCCGATGGACGTTTGGCCCAGCGCGCATCGCGCGGGATGAAACCCATTTCCTCGCGCATCAGCGGCGCATATTCCGGCGCAACGGGCTCGCCGAGCGTCGCGCTCATCATCTTCAGCATCAATTCGTTGCCGGGATCGGTGATAGCAGGCTTGGGCTCGCCGTTCTCATAGAGCTTCAGGACCGCGGCGCGGATTTCGTCCTGAATTTCTTTCGGCACGCCGGCGTCCGGATCGGGGATCAGGCGCACGTCGCGCTTGGGCTTGTACGGCGGTTCCAGCCAGCGCTCATCGCCAGTCATGTGCACGAGCACCATCAACAGCACGCGGATGTCGCCTTCAGCGATCGCGGAAGCCAGGTCGAGTTTCTTGCGCGGCATTTCGATGTTCATGCTGTTGTCCTCACGCTTCCGGTGCTTCCGGCAATCCGCCATAGGCGGCCCATGTTGACCCCGCGATAAAGCCGGCATCGACAGGCAGGTTGATGCCAGTGACGCCGCTGCTCTTTGGTGAAAGCAGCCAGGCAATCGCCTGCGCCACCTCGAACGGCTCGACCAGCCGGTTCATGGCAGATGGCCGCGACAGCAGTTCCTTGTTGAGCGCGCCCGAGGCGATGCCGGCTTCCAGCATCGCCGTGCGGGTGAAGCCCGGCGATACCGCGTTGACGCGCACGCCGACCCGGCCCCATTCGGCGGCAAGCGTCTGCGTGATCTGGATGACGCCGGCCTTCGCCGCGGTATAGGCGTGGATCGGGCCCGAGGTCATGCCGGCGACTGAGGCGACATTGACAATGGCGCCGTTTCGCCGCGCGGCCATCCGCACGCCGACGCTGCGGGCGACCAGAAACGTGCCGCGCAGGTCGATGTTGACCTCGCGGTCCCATTGCTCCATCCGCACCCGCTCGATCCGATGCATCTTTCCGAACACGCCGGCGGCATTGACAAGGCCGGTGATCGGCCCATGCGCGGCCTCGATGTCGGCAACGCCGGCGGTGACGATCGCTTCGCTCGCGACATCGAACGGGGCGGGCCAGAGGATCGCATCGGTCCCGACCAGTGGTTCCGGCGCGATGTCGACGATGACGACGCGCTGGCCCTGGTCGGCAAGCAGCGTGGCGGTGGCGGCCCCGATGCCGCGGCTGCCGCCGGTGACGAGAACGAAGCCATCAGCGGTCATGGCCATTTTCCCGACTTGCTTTGTTGAACAGGCCGCGGGTCACAAGCTTCCGATAGGCCGAGATCACATGATCGGGCGGGGCGGTGACCTTGCCGTCGGTGTAGGAATAGCGGCGGCTGAGATAGCCGCGCGCGCCCATCAGCATCTGCACGATCGCCTCGAACTCCTCGTCGCTGAAATTAATGATCTCTCCGGCCTGCCGCGCGCGGCCGAGGATGCGCACATAGGCGATCGAGATATTGTCGAAATGCTTCTGGTAGCCGATCGGTGCAAAGAATTCCGCTTCGTTGAGGATGCGCAGGAACTCCGGCACTTCCAGGATGAAATCGAAGAAGGCGGTGAAACGCTCGATCTCCTGCCGCGCGGTGTGGGCGGTGCCGGTGCGTGCGTGGATGAAGCGCACCATGTCCAGTCCAATCTTCGGCAGGAGCTGCTCCAGCAGCTCCTGCCGGCTCTCGAAATGATTGTAGAAGGTGCCTTGCGCGACGCCGGCTTCCTCGGTGATGCGGGCGACGGAGGCTTCCGCGTAGCCATATTTGCCGACCACCTTGGTCGCGGCGTCGAAGATCTTTTGCTTGGTCCAGGCGTTGCGCTCGACCCGGTTCAACTTGGGGATCTTGATGGGCGCAGCGTGCGGTGCTTGGGTCATGTAGCGGTCTCCAGTTCGGCGCGCAGCACGCGCTTGAGCACCTTGCCGGAAGGGTTGCGCGGCAGGCTGTCGCGGATGATCAGTTGTTTCGGCACTTTGAAGCTGGCAAGCCGGGTGCGGCAGTAGTCGGTGAGGGCAGGCAGATCGAGCGCAGCGCCTTCCGCCAGCACGACGATCGCGACCGGCTTCTCGCCCCAGCGCTCATCGCGCGCGCCGATGACGGCGACCTCGCGAACCTCGGGCATTTCATAGATGACGCGCTCGACCTCGGAGGAGGCGATGTTCTCGCCGCCGGAAATGATCAGGTCCTTATTGCGGTCAGTGAGATAGAGGAAGCCCTCCTCGTCGAGATAGCCGACATCGCCGGTGCGGAACCAGTCGCCGAAGAAGGCGGCTGCGGTCTTCTCCGGATCCCGCCAATATCCTTTCGTGACCTTCGGTCCGCGCAGGCAGATCTCGCCGTTCTCGCCGGCGGGGAGCCGATTGCCCTGATCGTCTCGGATCTCGATCTCGACATGGGCGATAGAGCGGCCGGTCGAGCCGATCTTCTCGATCTCGCGGCCCGGCTCCATGAAGGTGTCACCGCCGACGGTTTCCGTCAGACCATAGGCGTCGATGTAGCGGGCATTCTTGAAACAGTCGGAGAAGGCGCGGATGCGCACCTCCGGCGTTTTCTCGCCGCCGCCGATCGCCCATGCGAGACTTGAGACATCGTAACGGTCACGGGTGGGGCAAGTGAGGATCGCGGTCGTCATCACAGGGGCGAGCCAGGCCGCGTTCAGCTTCTCCGCTTCGATCGCAGCAAGTGCCTGTTCGGGCTTGAAGTCGCGATGGACCGAGAGCATGCCGCCGTGCCACAGCACACCGATTCCAGGCAGATCGAGGGCGCCGACGTGATAGAGCGGGCCGACGACAAGCAGGCGCGTATCCGCATTGAGGCCGAGCACCAGCGTCTGGTCGGCCGACTTCCAGTACATGTTCTCGTAACTGAGCATCACGCCCTTGGGGCGGTCGGTCGTGCCTGACGTGTACATCAGCCGCATCAGGTCCTGCGGTCGGCGGACATGCATAGGCGCGGGCGCGATGTCGCCGGCGAACTGCGTGGCAGTCGATTGCGCGGCTTCATCCAGCAATACGATTGGCGCATGGCCCGCCGCGGTTGCGGCAAGCTCTTGATCCGCGATCAGGATGCGCGCGCCGGCATTGCCGACGATGTAGCCGACCTCATCGGCGGAGAGGCGATAGTTGATCGGCAGGAGCACCGCGCCGATATGGCTGGTGGCAAACACCAGTTCGAGAAAGGCGGCGCTGTTCTTCATCAGCACCGCCACGACGTCGTCGGGACCGATGCCGCGAGAGGCGAGCCACCCGGCCACCCGGCGGATGCGCTCGTCGAAGTTGCCGTAGGAAATGTCCACGCCGCGATATTTCAGCGCACACCGATGCGGCGTCCGCTTGGCATGAAAGGCGATGAAGCTCGAAAGGTTGATCATCTGCCGCTCAAAGGGCCGTTTCGGCCTCGTTTCCTTCCCCGATGAACTATGACTCGTAATTCATCTTTGGCTTGACGTCACCCCCCTTGCTCTGAAATCCTTGTGTCCACGGAGACGAGATGATCTCCGGCAAGGGAATAGGGAACGACAACCCGACTGGGAGGGGAGAATGAAGAGAACCCGTCAACCGGGCATCAGCCGCCGTGCGACTCTGGCGCTGATGGGCGCCGGTGCGGTGACGATTGCTGCGCCATGGGTGGCCCGCGCGCAGGCCAAGACCATCAAGATCGGCATGCCGACGATTCTGTCGGGCCGCGTTGCGCAGCTCGGCACGTCCTCGCGCAACGCCGTGCTGCTCGAGGTCGAGAAGGTCAACGCGGCGGGCGGCCTTGCAGGCCGGCAGATCGAGATGGTCATCCGCGACTCCAAGGGCCAGCCGCAGGAAGCAGCCCGCGTTGCGCGCGAACTCGTCAACACCGATGGCTGCGAGATGCTGTTCGACGGCGAGGCCTCGTCCGGATCGTTCGCAGTTCACGAAGTGGCACGCGACCTCGGTGTGCTCTGCATCCACACCTGCTCGGAAGCCTCCTCGCTGACCGCGGATCCGAAGCAGCACATTCCGAACGCATTCCGCTGCGTCCGGCAGGGCATTCATGATTCGATCGTCGGCGGCAGCTATGCGGCCGCAATCGCGAAGGCCAAGGGCCTGAAGAAATGGGCGACCTGCTCGCCGGACTATGCCTATGGCCGCGATACCACCGGCGAATTCGCGCTCTATCTCAAGCGCTTTGCGCCCGATGTCGAGATCATCAGCGAGTCATGGCCAAAGCTGTTCCAGCCTGACTACACCGAAGTGGTGACGAAGATCCTGCAGGCAAAGCCGCAGGCGCTGTATACGTGCCTGTGGGGCGGCGATCTGACGTCCTATATCGACCAGGCCAACATCTACGCGCTGTTCACGCAGATGGAGGTCTTCGCCGTCAACATGGCTGATTACACCGCGCTCACGGTGGTGAAGAACCTGCCGAAGGGCATTCACTCCGGCAACCGCTACATCAAGACATTCCCGAAGACGCCGGAGAATGGCGCGTGGGGCGACGCCTACCGGGCGAAGTACAACGAGTACCCGACCAACTGGTCGTGGCAGAACGCGACTGCGGTGATGCTGCTCGCCGAGGCGGTGAAAAAAGCCAACTCCACCGACGGCAAGAAGGTCGCGGAAGCATTGCGCGGGCTAACGATCAAATGCCCGTTCGGCGCCGACGGCACCGTGACGATGCGCGCGGAGGACAACACCCTGGTCGGCTACGCCATCGGCTGGGGCACCACGATCCCGCAGGAACCTTATGTGCCGGAGGTGAAGGCCGGCGACTGGAAGACCATCTTCGAGCTCGAAGCCGAGTGGAAGAAGAGCAAGGGCTACACCTGACCGGCCTGTGAGTGGAGGCGGGCGGGCCGCTTCCACATACGTCACGTTTGGCGAGTTGCGCGCCGACGGTTTCGGCGCGCTGAGATGGAAATACTGCATTGGATATAGACGCGCTCGCTGGCTGCCTCGCCAGTCCGGCCTGCCTGGTGACGCAAACCACCAGCGGCCTCATTATCGGTATGCTGCTGTTTCTCGTCGCCGTCGGGCTGACGCTGATCTTCGGCGTGCTCAAGGTGGTCAATTTCAGCCATGGCGCCTTCTATATGTTCGGCGCCTATTTCGCGATGACGGCCTACCAGCTCACGGACAGCTTTGCGCTCGCGATGCTTTGCGGCGCGGCGGGCACGGCGCTCCTTGGCCTGATCTTCGAGCGCGTGTTCATGAGCCGCGTCTATGGCGCCGACGTGCTGATGCAATTGCTGGTCTGCTACGCCTTCGTGCTGATCTTCGACGACGTCGTACGCATGATCTGGGGGCCTGAATTCAAGTCGATGGGCATGCCGTCGGCGTTCCAGGTGCCGCCGCTGTTCATCGCCGGCGGCGTCGTGCCGCCCTATTACCTGCTGCTGATCGGGGTCGCATTGGCCGCCGCCTTGGTGCTTGGCCTTGGGCTCGCCCGCACCCGGATCGGCAAGGTGATCCGCGCGGCCGCCCACAATCCGGGCATGATATCGGCGCTCGGCATCAATACCGGGCTGCTCTATGGCGGCGTGTTCGCGCTCGGCGGCATGCTCGCTGGGCTTGCCGGCGCACTGGCGGCGCCGGTGCGCTCGCTGACGCCGGGAATGGGATTTTCGGTGCTGATCGAATCCTTCATCGTTACCGTGATCGGCGGCATGGGCTCGATCCTGGGCGCGCTGATCGGAGCTCTGCTCATCGGCCTGATCCGCTCGTTCGGCTCGCTCGGCTTTCCCCTGTTCACCGAAGGCCTGATGTACCTGTTCATGGTGATCGTCCTGGTGTCACGGCCGACCGGCCTGTTCGGCAAGGAGGTCGCATGACCGAGCTGCAGGCTGATCGCGCGTCGGAGACCTTGACTACGCCGCGCATCGAAACGCGCTCGTTCCGCTCGCGTTATCGCGACATTCTGATTGCGCTGGTCGCCTTTGCGGTGCTGGCGGCGCTGCCATTCTTCTTCGGCAGCAAGGCGCTGCTCGATTTCGTGATCCGCTGTTCAGCGTTCGGCCTGTTCGCGACGTCGCTCAATCTGCTCGTCGGCTATACCGGCATGATCTCGTTCGGGCACGGCATGTTCTTCGGTCTCGGCGCCTATGGCTTCGGCCTGCTGATGCAGCGCACCGGCGTGCCGATACCGGTGGCTTTTGTGGCGACGCTCGCGATCACCGCCGTTTTCGCTGCGATCATCGGTGCGATCTGCGTGCGGCTGAAGGAGATCTACTTCGCGTTCGTCACGCTGGCATTCCAGATGCTGATCCACTCGACGATCCTGACCTGGGCGTCGCTGACCGGCGGCGACCAGGGCTTGCGCGGCGGCATCCCACGGCCGGTTTTTTTCGGCATCGATCTTGCCAATCATGTGCATCTCTACATCACAAGCTGCGCGCTGCTGGTGCTCGGCCTGCTTCTGATGCGCCAGATCGCGCAATCGCCGTTCGGCTATACGCTGCGCATGATCCGCGACAATGCGCGGCGCGCCAGCTTTATCGGCATCGATGTCTGGCGCGCCAAGCTGACCATCTTCGTGCTGGCGGCGCTGTTCGCGTCCACCGGCGGCATGGTGATGGCGCTGTTCGTCTCCGGCGCCTATCCCGAATTCGCCTACTGGACGATTTCGGGCGAGGGCATCTTCATCAACATGCTCGGCGGCGTCACCACGTTCCTGGGGCCGATGGTCGGCACGGTGCTGCTGCTGATCCTCAACGATACCGTCACCCGCTACACGGAATATCATGGCATCGTGCTCGGCGTCGTGATCCTGTTCTTCGCCATTGGCCTGCGCAAGGGCCTGATGGATTATGTGCTCGAGTGGTATGCGCAGCGGCGCGACGGGCCAGGGGAGCGCGGCTAGCCATGCTTGATATTCGCGGGCTCTCAAAGTCGTTCGGCGGGGTGAAAGCGACGGACAATGTTTCGCTGGATTTTTCCGATGGCTCGCTCACAGCCGTGATTGGTCCGAATGGTGCCGGCAAGAGCACATTCTTCAACCTGATCACGGGCGCGCTCAGGCCGGATGCCGGCGAGGTCCTGCTCGATAGCGTCGATCTCGCCGGCAAGTCGCCGCCCGAGATCGTGCGGCACGGCATCGGACGGGCGTTCCAGGTCGCCAGCATCTTTCCTTCGCTCACCGTGCAGGAGACCATGCTCGCAGCGGTCTGCGCGGATCAGCGCCGCTCGACCGTGCTGCACCGGCGTTTCCCGCTCGTCGAGACGCGGGATCGCGCCGAGCACGCGATGGAATTGCTCGGCCTTTCCAACAAGCGCCACCGCACCGCCGCGACACTGTCGCATGGCGATCAGAAGCTGCTCGATATCGCGCTGGCGTTGGTGCTCGACCCAAAGGTGCTGCTGCTGGACGAGCCGACCGCCGGCATGGGCACCGAGGAGCGCTGGCGGATGATCGACAAGGTCCGGGAGCTCTGGGAGACGCAGAAGATCACGGTCGTCTTCATCGAGCACGACATGGACATCGTGTTCAAGATCGCGCCGAGGATCGTCGTGCTCTGCTACGGCCGCATCCTTGCGACTGGCACACCTGATGCCATCAGGCGCAACGAAGCGGTGATCGAGGCTTATCTCGGCACCGAGGACCATGCCGAGGCCGTGACATGAGCGCTTTGCCAGTCGTGCAGGTCGAGGACCTCGACGTCTACTACGGCACTAGCCAGATCCTGTTTGGCGTCGGCCTCTCGGTGCGGCAGGGCGAGACCGTGGCGCTGCTTGGCCGCAATGGCGCCGGCAAGTCCACTACCATGAAGGCGATCATGGGGCTTGCGCCGGCGCGTCGCGGCAAGGTGACCCTGAACGGCAGGACCGTTTCCGGGATGCGGCCGCATCGCATCGCCCGCGCCGGATTGGGTTTTGTCCCGGAGGACCGCCAGATCTTCCCGGAGCATACGGTCGAAGACAATCTCGTCATCGGCCAGAAGAAAGGGCCGAATGGCGAGGACGAATGGTCGATCCAGCGCATCTATGACGTTTTCCCGCTGCTCGAGCCATTGCGCTACCGGATCGCGGGACGGCTGTCCGGCGGCGAGCAGCAGATGCTGGCCATCGCGCGGACGCTGATGGGCAACCCCGCGCTGCTGCTCTTGGACGAGCCGAGCGAGGGGCTGGCACCGATCATCGTGCAACGAATCGGCGAACTGTTGCGGCAGCTTCGCGCAACCGGCGCCACGGTGTTGATCGCCGAGCAAAACATGCATTTTTGCCTTGGCCTTGCGAGCCACGCGACGGTTATCGACAAGGGCCAAATCGTCTACACATCTCCCATCGAAGAGCTGAAGGCCAACGACAACATTCGGCAGCGCTATCTGGCGCTGTAGCCTTCGGCCCCCATGGGGAGGATGAATGGCGATTGATAGCAGGCTGGCGCCAACGCACGAGGCGCCCTATCGCGGCCTTCGCGTGCTCGATTTCGGACAGGGCATTGCGTCGCCCTATTGCGCGATGCTGCTTGGCGTTTACGGGGCCGACGTCATCAAGGTCGAGCCGCCCGAGGGCGACTGGTCGCGCTATCTCGGGACCACCTATGGCAACCACACCACGCTGTCGGCGGTCTATAACCGCGGCAAGCGCAGCCTTTGCCTCGACCTGAAGCAGAAGGATGGGATCGCGATTGCTCAGAAGCTGGCGAGGGACACCGACGTCCTGATCGAAGGCTTCAGGCCCGGCGTGGCCGCGCGGCTCGGGCTTGGGTATGAATCGCTATCACGCGACAATCCCAGCCTGGTCTATCTCTCGGTCAGCGGCTTCGGGCAAAGTGGGCCTTACGCGAAGCGTCCCGGATCGGATTCCGTGGCGCAGGCGTTTTCGGGTCTGGTCTCGGTCAATGTCGGCGCCGACGGTACACCGCACCGGGTCGGCACGACGATCTCCGACGTCGTCACGGGCGTCTATGCCTTCCATGCCATCGCCACCACGCTGTTCGCGCGGGCGACCGTGGGCACGGGGCGCTGGATCGACGTCAATCTCTGCCAGTCGACGGCGGCGCTGCTGGGGCACAAGGTTGCTGAGTTCATTCTGGAAGGCGGTGCACCGCGCGCGCTCAACGTGCCGGCTGGCACCTACCAGGCCAAGGACGGCTGGATGATGGTGACGCTGGTGAACGAAGCGCAGTACAGGCGGCTCTGCACGGCGATCGGGCGCGAAGATCTCGCCACTGATCCGCGTTTTGCCGATTTCGCTCGGCGTGCGGATTCGGCTGATACGCTGATCCCGCAGCTACGGGAAGTCTTCCTGACCCAAACGGCCGAGGCGTGGCTGACGCGGCTGCATGCGGCCGATATCATCGCGGAGCGCATCCACAATCCCGGCGAATGGCTGAGGAATGCTCACGTCGAGGCAACCAAGGCCGCGGTCTGCCAGGATACGCCCGGCGTCGGCCCGGTCTACACGCCGCGGACGCCGGGGATCGCAAGTCGTTCAGAGGACGATCTGCGTCCCGCGCCGGATATCGGACAGGACAGCGTCGAGGTTCTGACAGAGGCTGGCTTCGACGGTGCCGTCATCGATGCGTTGATCGCGGCCGGTGCCGTGCGTCAGTCGCGGCCAAATGGAGATGGTGCACCATGAGCGAGAAACTCGTCCGCTACTTGGTTGCCGACGGTATTGCCGAGATCATGCTGGATCGCCCGCCGGTCAACGCGCTGAGCCTGTCCTTGATCGATGCGCTGCTGGCTGCATTGCAGACGGCCAAGGACGATGCAGCCGTGCGCGCCGTGATCATCGGCAGTGCCCACAAGGTGTTTTGTGCCGGGCTCGATCTCGACATCGTGCGCGGCAAGCCGGCGATCGAGATCAAGGGCTTTCTCGAACGGCTCTACTTCGCCCTCAACGATGTCCAGTACCGAATGGGCAAGCCGACGATTGCAGCGATCGATGGTGCCGCGCGGGCTGGCGGCATGACCATTGCCATATCCTGCGACATGATCATTGCCGGCGACGCCTCGACCTTCGGCTATCCGGAGATCGATGTCGGGCTGATACCAGCGCTTCACTTCGTGCATTTGCCGCGGCTGGTCGGAAAGCACCAGGCCTTCGGCCCGTTGTTTCTCGGCGAGCCGTTCGATGCGGCAACCGCGTTTCGCATGGGCCTTTTGAGCGAAGTCGTGACGAAGGGGACCGCGCTCGATCGCGCCCGCGAGGTCGCCCGAAAGCTCGCCGCCAAGTCGCCGATCGTGATGAAGCTCGGCCGCGATGCCTTCATGCGCGCAGTGGATGCGGACTACCGCCGCGCGATCGAGAACGCGGCCGAGAGTTTTGCGCTTGTCGCGACGACGGAAGATTGTCAGGAAGGGTTGAACGCGTTCGTCGAGAAGCGGACGCCAAACTATCGGGGACGCTGATGGCAGGACTATATTTCGAGGAGTTCGAGGTCGGGCGGGAATTCCATCATGAATTCAGCCGCACCGTGACCGAGATGGACAATACGATGTTCAGTCTGTTGACCATGAACCCGCAGCCGTTGCATCTCGATGCCCATTTCGCCGAGAAGACCGAATATGGCCAGCGGCTGTTCAACAGCCTCTATACGCTCGGCATCATGATCGGCATGAGCGTCTATGATACGACGCTCGGCACCACCGTCGGCAATCTGGGCATGACGGATGTGAAGTTTCCGAAGCCGGTGTTTCATGGCGATACGCTGCGGGCGCACACCAAGATCGTCTCGAAGCGCCCGAGCAAGTCGCGGCCGACCCAGGGGCTCGTGGAATTCGAGCACACCATGACCAACCAGCGCGGCGAGGTGGTGGCGAGCTGCCGCCGTACCGGGCTGATGCTCTGCAAACCGAAGGCGTGAGGCGATGCGTTCGTTCCTGTTTGTTCCCGGCGACAGCGTCCGGAAATTCGAAAGCGCGAAGAAGACGGCCGCGGATGCCCTGATCCTCGATCTCGAGGATTCCATTGCGCCGGAGCAGAAAGAGGCGGCGCGCGGCATCACGCGCGAGATGTTGAATTCGCGCAATCCGGATCAGAAGATGTATGTCCGCGTCAACGCGCTCGACACCGACATGACGCTGGGCGATCTCGCAGCCGTCATGCCGGGGAAGCCAGACGGCATCGTCCTGCCGAAATGTGCAGGGGCCCCCGACGTCAACAAGCTCGCGCTTTACCTCGATGCGTTCGAGGCGGCATCCGGCATTGCCCAGGGCACGACACGCATCGTGACGGTTGCGACCGAGACGGCGCGGGCGGTGCTGAAACTGCTCGACTTCGAGAATATGAGCCCACGGCTATGGGGCATGATGTGGGGCGCCGAAGATCTCGCCGCCTCGCTCGGGGCCTCGCGCAACCGCACCGGTAGTCGTTTTCACAGCCCGTTCTGGCTGGCGCGCGATCTCTGCCTGATCAGCGCGGCTGCCGCCGGCGTCGTCGCCATCGATACGATCGCGACCGACATCAACAATCTGGATGCGCTCCGGGAGGAATGCATCACGGCGCGGCAGGATGGTTTCCTGGCAAAGGCGGTGATCCATCCAAAGCATGTCGACGTCGTCAATGCTGCCTTCATGCCGACGGACGAGGAGATCGCGTGGTCGGAGCGCGTCGTCGCTGCGTTCGCGGGAAATCCGTCCGGTGTGGTGAAGATGGATGGCAAGATGCTGGACAAGCCGCATCTGCGCGCCGCGGAGAAGATTCTGGCGCTGCGGCGGGGGTAGCGTAGGGTGGGCAAAGCGAAGCGTGCCCACCTTTCTGGCATCGACCGTAAGTGGTGGGCACGCTTCGCTTTACCCATCCTACGACAGCGAATTGACTTTGCCGGATGATCGGCTGCAAATGAGCCGATGTAATACTGTCTGAGGAACACACCATGGTTGACGCGCTGATCATCGATGCATGCAGGACGCCGCGAGGCATTGGCAAGGCGGGCAAGGGCGCGCTGTCAGGCATTCATCCGCAGCAGCTCGGCGCCACCGTGCTGCGGGCGCTGGCCGATCGCACCGGCATCGATACCGCCGATGTCGACGACATTATCTGGGGCACCAGTTCCCAGCGCGGCGCGCAGAGCGGCGATCTCGGCCGCATGTCGGCGCTGGATGCAGGCTATGACGTGAAGGCGAGCGGCGTGACGCTCGATCGCTTCTGCGGTTCCGGCATCACCAGCGTCAACATGGCCGCCGCTTCGATCATGTCGGGCTCCGAGGATCTCGTGATCGCCGGTGGCACCGAGGTGATGTCGATGGAAGGCCGGCGCGGCGAGGGGCCATTCATGATGGACGCCGGAAATCTCCGCCTGCGCGCAAGGCATCCGCAATCGCATCAGGGCGTCTGCGCCGACGCCGTGGCGACGCTCGAGGGCATCAGGCGGCAGGACGTCGATGCGCTCGGACTGGAAAGCCAGAAGCGGGCAGCGGCCGCGATCAAGGGCGGCCATTTCGACAAGAGCCTGGTTCCTGTCTATCGCGAGGATGGCACGCTCGCGCTCGACAAGGAGGAATATCCGCGGCCGCAGACCACGCTCGAAGGGCTCGCGGCGCTGAAACCTGCCTTCCCGGCGATCGCCGACTACGCGCTCGACGACAAGGGGACGACCTATCGCAAGCTGATCCTGGAAAAATATCCCGATCTCGACATCGACTTTGTCCATCACGCGGGAAATTCGTCCGGCGTGGTCGATGGCTCTGCCGCGATCCTGCTGGCTTCGCCTGACTACGCCAGGAAGCACGGCTTGAAGCCGCGGGCGCGCGTGGTCGCGATGGCCAATATGGGGGATTCGCCGACCCTGATGCTGAACGCGCCAGTGCCGGCGGCGCGCAAGGTGCTGGCCAAGGCCGGGCTGACGCTTGACGATATCGACCTGTTCGAGATCAACGAAGCCTTTGCCGTGGTCGCGGAGAAGTTCATCCGCGATCTCAAGCTGGATCGCGAGAAGGTCAACGTCAATGGCGGCGCCATCGCGCTCGGTCATCCCATCGGCGCCACCGGCTCGATCCTGATCGGCACGGTGCTGGATGAATTGGAGCGGCGTGACCTCAAGCGCGGTCTGGTGACGATGTGTGCCGCCGGCGGCATGGCGCCTGCGATCATCATCGAGCGGGTGTGAGGTTCAAGCGGCGGGAAGCCTAAGCTCGAAGGTCACGCCTTCACTGGTCGGCAGCAGTCGGATCGAGCCGCCGTGACTTGTCATCACGGCGCGCACGATCGCAAGCCCCATCCCGGTGCCGCCGGCATCGCGGCGGGTGGTGAAGAAGGCGTCGAAGATCCGTTCGCGGTTGGCTTCCGAGATCGGATCACCATCATTGCCCACGACCAGCCTGACGGCCGTATGCTCGTCCACGGCGTCGAGCCGTATATTCCTGGCGTTGTGCCGCACGGCGTTGTCGGCAAGGTGTGAGAGGACGATCAGCGCCTTTTCGCCGGACATCCCGATCGGCCGGTCGAGACTGCCGGCCGCCGTGACAACGCAAGCCGGGAACCGGCCCTTGAGATCACTGATCACGGACGCGAGTTCGGTGCGCTCGTTCTGCGGCACGGTTTCGGCGCGCGCTAGTTCGCGCAAGCGCTGGGCCATCGCTTCGAGGCGCTCGGTATCGCCGAGAATGTTCGACACGAAGGTCCTCTGCTCGGAACGGGTCAGGCCGTCCGATTTGTCGTCCAGAGAATCCAAGAGCAGCTCCGCCGCGCCCTTGATCGAGGTGAGCGGCGATTTCAGCTCGTGCGTGAGATGTGCCGAGAACGTCGCGATGTAGTCCGAACGCCGCGCCAACTGTTCGGCCGTGCCGAAGAAGCTATGCGAGAGCTGTGCGAATTCGCGCGTGCCGTAGTGCCGCAACGGACGGAATGCGCTGCGATCACCTTTGCCGATGCGCGCGGCGCGGCCGATCAGTTCGTGCATGGGCTGGGTGATGGTGCGAGAGAAAAACAGCCCGATCGCCATCGTCGCAAGGATCACGGCGAGCGCGGCGAGCAGGAACTTGACGCGTTCCTGATAGAGATGGTCGAAAATGTTGCTCGGGGTCCGGGTCGTATAGATCACGCCGGCCACGCGGTTGTTGACGATCACCGGCATCGCGGAAAACACGTGCACGCCGACGCCGCGGCTGATGGAATAGATCGGCGGCGGGGGCTTGTCCGGCATGCGGATTCGCAGCGCCGCGCGATATTCGCCATGGAGCGCCGCGGCGATTTCCTCGATATGGGCGAGCGATTGTCCGACTTCCTGACGTCCCGCGATCACGACGCCGTGCGGATCGAGGATCCTGAATCCGGCTAGCGTTACCTTCTGCGTCTCGCGGACGATCGGCAGCAGTCGCGCGCCGATCTCGACATAGGCCTGGTCGGCCGGTGCGCGCGCGGGCAGGGCGGCGGGCCGCCGTCGCAACAGGTCATTGCCGGCAAGATCGAGCGCGGGCCGGATCGGCGTGACCTGATCGCCAGGATCGGGCAAGACGCCGGGCGGGACCTCGGCGCCGAGAGGAATCCCGTTGGTGAGCTGCGCCTGCACCTCCTGTGCGAAGATCGCCGCCAGCACGCGGCTCTGCGCAATCAGCTCGGCCTGGGTCTGGCGAATGAGCTGGTTGTCATAGAGGCGGAAGAAGAACAGGCCGACCAGGGGCAATATGGCGACGGTCGCCAGCACGGTGAAGATGACCAGGCTGAGCGATGGCCGCCATTTGTCGGGCGCATTCGGACCGCTCATGCCTGTGGCTCGCATCGCCCGAGCTTGAAGCCGACGCCGTGAATGGTCTCGATGACGTTGTCGCAGTTCAGCGCGGCGAGCTTGGCGCGGATGTTGCGGATGTGGCTGTCGATGGTGCGGTCGGACACCTGGATGTTGAGCTGGTAGGATGCGCGCATGAGCTGCTCGCGGTTGAAGACGGCCGTCGGCCGCGTCAGGAAGGCACGCAGGATTCCGAACTCGATTGCCGTCAGCCGGAGCGGTATCCCGGCAAACAACGCGACGTGCTGCTCGGGATCGACGGACAGTCTGCCTTGCGTGAGAACCGTGTTGCCGGCTTTGGCGTCGCCGCCGCGAGGGTTCATGCGCCGCAGGATGACGTTGACGCGGGCGACGAGCTCGCGCGGGCTGAACGGTTTTGTCACGTAGTCGTCGCCGCCAATCTCGAGGCCCAGCACGCGGTCGATCTCATCGTCGCGCGCCGACAGGAACAGGATCGGTACATCGGAATTCTTTCGCACCTCCCGGCAGACGTCGAGCCCGTCCAGCTCTGGCATCCCGATGTCGAGCACGATGAGGTCAGGCCGGTCGCTTGCAAATCGGGCGAGCGCCTCCTTGCCGTCGCGCGCCTCGACCACGTTCATGCCGGCTTTCTTGAGGGCGACGCGGATGACTTCGCGGATGTGCAGGTCGTCGTCGACGATAAGAATACGGTGCGTCAAACGTCCCTCCAGCCCGCTCGTCACCCGTGACCTTGTTCTTCTGTTCGCCGTCGAGATAGCGTTGCAGGCGCCAGCTTCGAAAACCCCAGGAACGCCAGGACGCCATGTCCCGCCGCTGCTGTTCTACAAGCGAATCTCGGCGGGAAACAAGGCACGGATCGCTGGTGCGAAGCTGCAGGACCTTCTCGACCGCGGGCAGCGCCTGCGGCCCGAGCTGAGCCAGGTAGTTTGTGTCGACCTGCAGGCCCTTGCCGGACACGTCCCGGCTGTGGGTGACATTGTAGTCGGCAATGATCGCAGCGAAGTTGACGAGCGAGCAGACATAGAGCACGGCCGTCAACGTGACCAGGTTTGCCGCTATCAGCCAGGCGTTGGAACGGTCCAGCATGATGCGGGCGACGATCAATAGAAGCCCGGCGGCGACCAGCAGCATCCAGATGAAAGCAGCCACGCGCCAATAGGTCAGAAGATATATCTGCACATAGAGGTCGAGCCGGTAGATGGCGGAAGCGACCAGCAGGACGTTCTGCGCCACCCATAAATAGACCAGGGGTCGTATGACCTTGGACCCTTCGGCGGGATCACCAGGCCGAATTGCGACGAGAACGAAGCCCGCTGCCAGCAGGGCCGTGACGATCAGGGGATAGGCGCCGCGATGGGCATATGAGGCATAGGTGACGCCGGCCGGGAGCGCCGCATTGCCCCAGAGATAGACCGCGTCCAGGATCGTCTGAACCGCGAACAGCAGATTGAACAGGATCAGCGAGCGCAGGATGGTCGGTGCGCCGAGGAAATCGACGACATCGGAAGATGTATCCGCGGCCGGCGTGGGGGATTCGGCCGCGGCAGCGACCGAGCCAGATTTGCGGCGCCACCTGACATGGATGAACGGCCAGACGAGGGATATCGCCACGATCCAGAACAGCGCCCGTCCGACGTTTAGATGCGAAGCAGCGTTGCTGGGGTTGATCAGGCCGATCCATATTTCGAGCACAGGGTTGGCGGCGACGAACAAGGCGACGAAAACTGTTCCAAGCAATGCTGGCACGAACCACAGGATGAGACCGCTGGTCAGCGCCGGCAGATTGAACATCCCGAGCGCGTCCACAAAGAACCTGAAAGGACTGACCAGGAAGAGGTCGCAAAGCGCCGCCGCTCGTTCGCCAGGGCCGGTGAGACCAGGGTTGGTCGTGAGCAAGAGGGCCGCTCCGAGCGCGAGCAAGATGATCGCAAGTGATGCCGCATTGACTTCCTCCACGGTCGGGACGAGGCCGGCGATCATGAGGAGGCCGCCGAGCATCGCTCGACGCCCCTCCAGTTTGGCGATGTTGGCAAGCAGCGAACCGCAGGCCAGCGCAACAGCGAAGACAGCAACCGATATTCCGATTCGCTCGCCGTAGAACAGCAAGTCGGCAAGCGCAGCCAGCGCGACCGCGATCGCGAGCTTGGCTGGCAGCGATAAGCTTTGGACGGGTCGGATATCGGCGGCGGGCGAAGGGAGACTTGTCATGTCAATTCCTTTGCGGATGTCGAACGCGGCGGACCTTGAACTGACGTTGTGCAAATCTCGAAATGGTCGTCTGCACGACTTCAGGAATTTTGTGCAGTTTCCGTGCAGACGTGGTTAAGTGCTCGCGCGGCATGTGTGCATTTGATAGGGGCGGGGTCTGTTGTTTCACACGCGGCGTCGCCAACCATGAAATTTCGAAATCGTGTCGTTATCATCGGGCTCTGGTTCGCCGGGTTGGTGCTCGCCCTTGTCGCCGCCAACAAGAACGAGCCCTATCTCGCCGTGCTGCGCGGAACGGGAAACATCGTGCTCGTGGTCACGAGCAGCGTGGTGGTCCTTGTCCTGCTGCTTCGCGGCTCCTGGCGGCGAGGGTTTTCGCGAAGATTGCTGGTCCTGTTGTGGTGCCTGCCGCCGCTTCTGATGCTGGGCGCGCATCTTACGTTCGAGCTGCGCAAGCGCGAGGTGTTGCAGGTCGACGCTGCGCAGGTGCGCAGCCTTGGGCCGCACTTCATGGTCGGCTATTCGTCGGTCTCAGCGGTGACAGTGCTGGCGGAGAAGGGCTTGATCGGCGGCATCTATGTCAGCAAGCACAATCTGCGGCGAAAGTCGGCGGAGGCGTTGAAAGCCGAGATCGCAGCCCTTCAGGACAAGCGGCGCGCTGCAGGGCTGCCGCCCTTGATCGTCGCAGCCGACCAGGAAGGTGGCATCGTTTCTCATCTGTCGCCGCCACTGACCAAGCTGCCGGCGCTAGCCACATTGGCGGAAATGACGTCGGACGTGCGGAAGGCGAAGGCCGAAGAATTCGGCCGCATTCACGGACAGGAATTGGCGGCGCTCGGGGTCAATCTCAATTTTGCCCCGGTGCTCGACCTGCGGCCCGAGGCTGGGCGTAATCGATTTGATTTCAATACGCTGATCGGCCGTCGCGCAATCTCAGCCGATCCCGCCATCGTCGGCGAGATCGCGCAGGCGTATGTTCACGGCCTCGAGGCGTTCGGCGTCGGGGCAACCGTCAAGCATTTTCCCGGGCTGGGCCGCGTCCGCGCCGATACCCATCACTTCAGCGCGGAACTCGGAACATCAGTGGACGAATTGGAAGCGTCCGACTGGCGTCCGTTCCGGGAGGTGCTGGCGAACTCAAAAGCGCAGCTCATGGTCGGCCATGTGACTCTCACCGCGATCGATCCGGATCATGCGGCCTCGCACTCAAAGCGCGTCGTCGACGGGATCATTCGAAACAAATGGAATTATCAGGGCATCGTGATGACGGATGACCTGGTGATGGGAGCGATCTACCAGCACAGTGTCTGCGATGCCGTCGTCGAGGCGCTGAATGCCGGCGTCGACATGCTCCTGGTCGCATTCGACGGCGCGCAGTTCTATCGCATCTTTGCCTGCGCGCTGGACGCGTCCCGACAGGGAAAGCTGGACCCGGCCATGCTGCGCCAAAGCGAGGCGCGCTTGAGACGCGCATTTCCAGGAGATTGAGGACACTCGTGGGGCGCGGGCGACCCGGATGCTCGGAGCAAGCCCAGATGCTGCGAGAGCAAACTGCGCCGCCTTTTTTCAAAAATGAACGATCGAGCCCGCTGATCGCCGCGGGGCGGTTGAAATTTGATCGGACAATCCCGGGATGAACCTCTAAAGTCAGTGTATCAGTCTTCCTGTCGGGACCCCGGCGCCGTTGCCTTGATTCCGACCAAGCCGATCTCGTCCGCCGAAGTGTCGTTCCAAGACCCCGCTGTAGCAACAACACGGTCACGGCTTCGCGATGAACATCTTCGATCCGCAAGGTCCGATCGCCGCTGCCCAGAAGACAATTCTGATCGACTCGGTCGGGATCATGCTGGCGATCGTCCTGCCGACGATCGCGGCAATCTTTGCCTTTGCATTCTGGTTTCGCGAGTCCAATCCACGGGCGACCTATCAGCCCCATTGGGCTTATTCCGGCCGCCTCGAGCTCGTGGTGTGGTCGATCCCGACGCTGACGATCATCCTGCTTGGCGGGGTGGCGTGGATTGGATCGCATCAGCTCGATCCCGCCCGGCCCATTGATGGGACCGGCGCGCCGGTCCGCATCCAGGTCGTGTCGCTCGATTGGAAGTGGCTCTTCATCTATCCGGACCAGGGGATCGCAACGGTCAACACGCTGACGGTACCGGTCGGCTCTCCCCTTGATCTTGAGTTGACCTCCGGCAGCGTGATGAACGCGTTCTTCATCCCGCAGCTTGGCAGCATGATCTATACGATGAACGGGATGGTGACGCGGTTGAAGCTGCGCGCCGACAATCAGGGTACCCTTCAGGGCCTGTCGTCTCATTTCAGCGGGGATGGCTTTCCCAATATGATGTTCGACGTTCAGGTCGTACCGCAACTCGAGTTTCCTGATTGGGTGGCACGCGCCGCCCAGACCAATCGTGTCTTGAATGCGGAGAGCTATGGAAAGCTCGCCCAGCAGTCAGTCGAGACCGTGACATCGACCTATCGGCTCGAGGATCCGCGGCTGTTCAACGCCATCGTGACCCAGGAGATACCCCCGGGGCCGGGACCGAAGCTGACGTCAGAAAGCGCGCAGTCGCATATCGGAGGCCAAGATGTTCGGTAAGCTGAACTGGTCCGCGATTCCGATCGATCAGCCGATTCCGATGATCGCCTCGGGCGCCGTCGCGCTCGTCATCCTCGGGGTCCTGGTCTGGGTCGTCCTTGCCGGCCACCTGCCATATCTCTGGCGCGAATGGATCACCAGCGTCGATCACAAGCGGATCGGTGTGATGTATACCTTGCTCGCCATGGTCATGCTGCTGCGCGGCTTCTCCGACGCTATCATGATGCGATCGCAGCAGGCAGTTGCCTTCCAGTCGCAAGGCTATCTGCCGCCAGAGCACTACAACCAGATATTCTCCGCGCACGGCACCATCATGATCTTCTTCGTGGCGATGCCGTTCGTGATCGGGCTGATGAATTTGGTGGTGCCGCTGCAGCTCGGCGTGCGGGACGTGGCGTTTCCGACCTTGAATTCCGTCGGCTTCTGGCTCACCGCAACAGGCGCGCTGCTGGTCAACATCTCGCTCGTGGTGGGCGAGTTCGCGCGCACCGGATGGCTGCCTTATCCGCCGCTGTCCGGACTCACTTATTCGCCGGGTGTCGGCGTCGACTATT
Organism: Bradyrhizobium sp. Leo114; assembly: GCF_055229415.2. Taxonomy (NCBI): domain Bacteria; kingdom Pseudomonadati; phylum Pseudomonadota; class Alphaproteobacteria; order Hyphomicrobiales; family Nitrobacteraceae; genus Bradyrhizobium; species Bradyrhizobium sp. Leo114. Next base: position 41,251 of record NZ_JBUYEN020000027.1, read on the forward strand.
ATCTCTGGGCGCTTCAGATCTCCGGCGTCGGCACGCTGGTTGCCGGCATCAATCTCGTTACCACGGTGCTGAAGCTGCGCACCAGGGGCATGACCTATTTGCGGATGCCAATGTTCTGCTGGACCACGCTCGCCTCGAGTTTGTTGATCGTGGCGGCGTTTCCGATCCTGACAGCAACGCTGGCGATGCTGATTCTCGACCGTTATTTCGGCTTCCATTTCTTCACCAATGAGGCCGGCGGCAACGTGATGATGTTCATGAACCTGATCTGGGCGTGGGGTCACCCCGAGGTCTACATCCTTGTACTGCCCGCGTTCGGAATCTTCTCCGAGGTGGTCTCGACGTTTTCGGGCAAGCCGCTGTTCGGCTATCGGTCCATGGTGCTCGCAACCATGGCGATCTGCGTCATCTCCTTCATGGTGTGGCTGCACCATTTCTTCACCATGGGTGCCGGTCCCTATGTCAATGCGATCTTCGGGATCGCCAGTATGATCATCGCGGTGCCGACCGGCGTGAAGATCTACAACTGGCTGTTCACGATGTATGGTGGACGGGTGCGGTTCGACACGCCGATGCTGTGGGCGATCGGCTTCATGGTGACGTTCATCCTCGGTGGCCTCACCGGCGTGCTGGTCGCCGTGCCGCCAGCCGATTTCCTGCTTCACAACAGCCTGTTCCTGGTCGCTCACTTTCACAACGTGATCATCGGCGGCGTGCTGTTCGGCGCTTTCGCGGGCTATGCCTACTGGTTTCCAAAGGCGTTCGGCTTCCGCCTGCATGAGGGGCTCGGCAAGGCGGCGTTCTGGTGCTGGCTGATCGGGTTTTACGTTGCGTTCATGCCGCTCTATGCGCTCGGTTTTCTCGGCATGACGCGGCGAATGCAGCACTACGACGTCGCGGAATGGCGGCCGTGGCTTCTGATCGCGGCGGCTGGTGCCGTGATTATCCTGATCGGGATCATCTTCCAGATCATGCAGCTCACCGTCAGCATTCGGCATCGTGAAGAGCTGCGCGACCGCACCGGCGATCCCTGGGATGGGCGATCGCTGGAATGGGCAACGGCTTCGCCACCACCGGTGTTCAATTTCGCGATTCCACCTGATGTGACCGGCGAAGATGCCTACTGGTCATTGAAGGCGCATGCCAAGCAGCAGGGCCTCGAGAAGCGCGAGCTCGACTACAAGGACATCGAGATGCCGCGCAATTCCCCGACCGGCTTCGTGTGCGCCTTCTTCGCGACCATCATGGGCTTTGCGTTGATCTGGCACATCTGGTGGATGGTCGCGGCCGGCGCGATCGGTGCCTTCGCCACCTTCGTCGCATTCGCATGGCGGGACCATGACGAATACGTCATCCCCGCGAAGGAGGTGGCGCGCATCGACCGCGCCAATATGGAAGAGCGGCGCGCCCTGACCAGCCTGGCGGGAGCCTGAGCCATGGCCGACACGACGCTGGCATATGCTCAAGCCGATCCGCACCGTCTGCGCGGGATCGCGCATGCCGCGGTCGCGCACACGGGACCGGTGCCGAAGCGGATCGTCACGGGATTCGGCTTCTGGATATTCCTGCTCAGCGACATCGTCATGTTCTCGTGCTTCTTCGCGACCTATGCGGTCCTGGTTGACCAGACCGCAGGGGGGCCGAAGGGGGCCGAACTGTTCGACCTCAGGAGAGTCGCGATCGAGACCGTCTTGCTGTTGCTGTCGAGTTTCACCTGCGGGCTCGCCAACATCGCGGCTGACGTCCGAAACAAGCTCTGGTTCCAGGTGGGCATGGCGGCAACCTGCGTCCTCGGGCTCGCTTTTCTCTACCTCGAGGGACGGGAGTTTGCGGACCTGGTCGCGCGCGGGGCGGGGCCGACGCGCAGCGCGTTTCTGACCGCCTTCTTCAGCCTGGTCGGTTGCCATGGCCTGCATGTCTCTGCCGGCATCCTCTGGCTGCTGACGATGATGGCGCAGGTGGTCGCCAAGGGCTTTCGAGCCGACATCGGGCGACGCATCATGTGCTTTGCGCTGTTCTGGCACGCCCTCGATATCATCTGGGTCGCGGTATTTTCGGTGGTCTATCTGCTCGGAAGCAAGCCATGAGCGATCAAACCTCGGACCAGCACCGCATCGATCTGGCGCCGGGCGACGAACGCGAAGGCGGCGTTGGCCTGCGCGTACTCGGCTATGTCACCGGCCTCGGCCTTGCGCTCCTGCTGACGGCGACCTCGTTCTTTGTTGCCGGCACCGATCTGGTCTGGCAGCCGAGCATTCCCGTCGCCATTATCGTGCTGGCGATCGCCCAGATGGGCGTGCATCTGGTCTTCTTCCTTCACCTCACGACCGGTCCTGACAACACCAACAACGTGATGGCGCTTGCCTTCGGCGTGCTCATCGTCTTCCTGGTGATTGGCGGCTCGCTATGGATCATGGCGAACCTCAATCAGAACATGATGCCGATGGACCAGATCATCCAGATGCAGCGCTAGCGCCGCACGCCTCCATGAAGCTGCATCAGGATCGTACGCCGACCGCGGATTTGTGGTCCTGCCGCTTGGACCAGGACGCGTAATAGGCGACGCAGGTCATGCCGAGAATGCCGGCGGCGCTGACCAGCACCTGCATCGCCAGCGACTTGGGGCCTGTGATCAGAACCAGGTGCCCGGCAAATGAAAGGAAGATGCCGGAGCAGAACACCGCCAGCCATTCCTCGCCGCATTTGATGAGGGGCTGCACCGCCTGCAACTGGAGTCCGTACCAGTCGCGAGGTATCAGCATGGTGAAAAAGAACGCCATTGCGAGCAGGTGCAGCACCCGATAGGGAGCGAGGTTCGCCTTGTCGTTGGGCGGAAAGGCATCGAGCACTGAACTGGGTATCATTTCCGCCAGCGCAGGTGATTTCCCGGCCGACATGATCGTCAGGGCGACGAGCAGGTAGATCAACGCGGTGACGCGCAAGGCCGGAAGCTTCTGCATCGCGCGAACCAGGTGTGCATCTCCTGCGCCACCGACCGCGAACCAAGCGCCCAGCACGAACAGCAATTGCCAGCAGAACGGATTGAGATACCAGCCCCCCTCCGGAAAGGCGGTCAGATTCCAGTCGAAGTGCCGCGCCGACAGATAGAGTGCAAAGGATCCAAGCATCGTCAGACGCGGCCAGCGCATCATGCCGAACAGCACGGCGGGAAGGAACGCCATGAGGACGATGAAGAGCTGCAATACGTCCAGGTTGAGCGGCTTGGCCTGCAGCAGCAAGCCGCGGACGATTACGCGAATCGGGTGCTCGATGAAGTCGGTGATGTTGAATTCGGCGAAGAGATCGGGCGCGGCGGATTGGGCCGCGACATATCCGATCAGGTCGACGTAGACGACGAACAGCACCACATAGGCTGCGTAGAGCTGCCATACCCGCTTGAGCACACGGGTCGCTCCCACGACGAAGCCACGTTCCACAACGATCTTCCCGTACATGATCGCAGCGGCATAGCCGATCACAAATACAAACAGCTCGGTCGCCCCGCTGAATCCAAAGTTCCGCAAGGTCAACGCACTGACGGCGTTGTGCGGAATATGATCCAGGAACAGGGACCAGGTCGCGATGCCGAGCAGAAGGAATATGCGTAGATCGCCGTCGCGCGCCGCGATCTCAGCCTTCACATATGGATTCATTGAGAGCAAGACTTCACAAATTCGGAGCAGCGAATCGCGAATCCATCGCACCCCGCCGCTACTCCGAATAGCCGTTTGGCCGAACATATTTGATCTGCAGCTGACGAATTAAAGCCGCGGACGATCACGTTTTCGAAATTGGAATGTGATTCATCGCGATTCATGTGAAGGGCCGATCATGCTTGCTCGTGCTTGCGCAGATCGCGGCGATGGTCGAACGTGCACGCCTGCAGGTCGGCTTCGGCCGCGCTGATGTCGGGGAGGGCGGCCTCGGCGAGGATATCGGCCGTCACGTCCTCGACAACCGAATCGGAGATTTCGTGGATGAAGCTGATATTCCTGTATTCGCCCGATACAACCCGCGCGATGACCTCGCGCCTCGTGATTTCGGGATCAACGACGGCCTCGCGGCCGCGCCGGCCGTAATCGATCATCACGACGAAATACTGCATGTCGGCCAAATCGGCCACCTCTCTCGACAGGAGTCGATGGCGACATAATTTCCGAAAATCGGAAATTTGTCAAGTGTAATTTCTGAAAATCAGAAATTGGAGGCCGTCTATTTCTCCGGCGTCCGAGGCCCCTGCGTCTTGGCGGCTTTGCGGGACCGTGCGGCCGCCTTGCTGCGCAGTCGCTCGATCTGGCCTCGCGGCAGGGTCACGCAGATTTCGCCGATCCATTCGAGCTTCACCCCGTTGATCGGCTTGGCGTTGAAGCTCGTGAGGTTGACCACCGTCGGCGACTTTCCGCGCTCGATCGTCTTCAGATAGCGCTCGCCGGTCTTCAGGCGAACGGCAGCCTCTTCGCCATAGAAGCTCGAGAGCGGATGTCGCTGCTCGCGATAGACGACAATGATGTCGCCATTCTCGTATTTCGGCAGCATGGAATCGCCAGATACTTCGAATGCGATGATTTCTTCTGCGATCGGGAAGGGTAACTCGACCTCACCGAGCCCCTCGGGCGGCACCTGCTCATATTCCGGCTCGATCGACGCGCCGGCACCGACACGCCCCATGACCGGCACCGAGTTGAGCTCGAGATATTCCATGATCGGTGCAATCTCGGACGCCTTGATCAGGCGTATCCCGGAGAGGATTTCGGAAACAGCGCCGGGGCGAACACCCATCGCCTGCGCGAGCCCACCCTTGGTCTTGCCTGGCTTCCGCAGGCCCCGCTCGATCAATCTGGCGTCCAGCATGGCGTATCCTTCTTTCGAATCCCCGGAAAGCGTAGCAATTCTGATAATCAGAAATCAAGCTTGACTTTCATTTCGGAATATCAGAAATTGGCGGGTGAGGCGTCGGGCGCCGAAGCGAAGGACAAGAATCAACAATGGAAGTGACAGGCTGGGCGTCCGAACATTCGGACGCGTTGCGGGAATATCTCGCCCAAGGCATGAGTTTTGCGAAGATCGCCAAGACGATCAACGCCAGATTCAACACCGACTATACGAGAAGCGCCGCGATCGGCCGTGCCAGGCGGCTCGGCCTGTCGACGCCAGACGGTTCGCCACCGGTGACGCCGCGGCCGACGCCAGTGCCGCAGTTGAACAGGTCGAGCGAGCCGCGGGAACGCCAGCCAAGATCGATCGAATTCCCTTGGCCGATGCCTGTGTTCGAGAAGGCGCCGCAGGTCGAGCTCCGTTGTGTCGAGATCGCGCCGCGCCACCTTTCGCTGGTGGAGCTCCAATACGGCGATTGCCGATACCCCTATGGCGGTGACAGCGATGGCGAACCCATCACGTTTTGTGGTCATCGGAGGCGGCCAGGCTCAAGCTACTGCACGCCCCATTTCTACTTGAGCCGCAATCCGGAGCTCGAGACGGAGCCGTTACAGAGCATCGCGCCGCTGCGCCTAAGCGAGCCGGCATAGCGGCGTACGCGCCTCCCACCTCATCCATCTTGCTAGCGACCCGTCTTGCCGCCGGCGAGATGGTCCCGGTTGAATTTTGCCCTGAAGGAGCCAAGCCATGCCGCGCGCCAAACGCAAGAAACCATATCATCCCGCAAGAGCACATGACCGCCGCGCACAGGATTTGCCGTACAACGCCGAAGTCGCTACCGTTGAGGTCGACGATCCACTTGCGCTCGAGCCTGGAGACAAAGTCGTTGCGCTGCGCTCGGTCCGCAACGATCCGCTCGGACGCCTGCATTCGCACCGTCAGATCGATGATACCCAGTTTCGAGGTGGCCGCGCGTTTCAGAGTGATTGGGAGAAGGCCGAGCGTGGGCCGCGCGCGGTCGACACGACCAGGGAATATGTCGATGGTGGCACGCAGCGCGAGCCGATCACCGAGGCCCAGCGCAGGGCGGTATCGCGGCTCAACCGGGTCGAGCGCGAACTCGGCGCCGACGGTTCGGCACTGGTGCACGAAGTCCTGATCCTCGGCATGACCATGGAGCAGGTCGGCGAGCGGCGGGGACTGCGAACCCAGCGCTGGAACGATTACTTTGCGCGGCGCCTCAAGGAATGTCTCGACCGGCTGGCGCTAATCTACGGCTTTGCGACGCCGCATCCCGTTCCCGTCAAAAGCCTCCAGCGCTGAAGCGGAGCGGCTGCACCACGTCATAGGCGGCTTTGGTCAATGGCAAGGCATAGTCAACGGTGAGTGCGCCGAAGGGGGAGGCCCAAGTGAGGCCCATGCCGACCGAGGAGCGCACGACGTTTTTATTGCCAACTTGCAGCGCGGTGCCGCCCACGCTGGTCGGACCGGTATAACGGAATACACTTCCGGCATCGACGAAAGCCGATGCCTTGAGGCCGTATTCGTCCGGCACGCCGGGAATTCCGCTCTGTAGTTCCGCCGTCGTCGCCCAATAGGCACTGCCGCCGACGTTATCCATGGTGGTGCCGGGCGTCAGATCACGTGGGCCGAAGCCGTTGGTGGCAAAGCCCCGGACCATGGTCGGTCCGCCGAAAAAGCTGTTCATCAGCGGCACCTGCTGACCGCCCCAGCCGGTGACGTAGCCGCCCTGAGCGCGGACCATGCCGACGAGGTCGCCCGCGAGTGATTGATAGTAGCGCGCGTCTTCGCTGGTCCGCAGGAACTTCACGTCGCCGCCGAGGCCGGCCAGATCCTGGCTCAGTTGCGACCTTAATCCGCTCGTAGGGCTCTTGTTGTTGTCGAGCGTGCTGTAGGTCGAGGTCGAACCAACGGCGGAGACCCAGGCTGGCCCATTAGCGGCGGCCTGCTGGACTGCGAGGGAAGGGGGCAAGCCGGAGCTGGTCGGGCCGAGCGAGATGTCCTGGTTGTAGATCGAGTAACGCCATTGCACGCCGAGCTGCTCGGTGATCGGCGTGCCCAATTGCAGGGTCGAGCCATAGGTCGTGCTGTTATAGGACTGATAGCTGCTCACCTCGCTCTGCCGGCCGAACAGTTCGATTCCCGCCGACACCTTTGTGCCGAGGAAATAGGGCTCTGACGCCGCGAGGTCGATGCCGCGGGCGTATTGGCCATAGCTCACAGAGGCCTGAACGTTCTTTCCGGTCCCATAGAAATTGCGGTCGCCCACCTTGACCTCGACCAGCGCGCCGTCAGTACTCGAGTAGCCGCCGGAGATCTTGAACTCGCCGGTTGCCTGCTCCACGGTCTCGACATCGAGCACGACGCGATCAGGCGTTGAGCCGGGCCGATTGGAGATCTTGACGGTCTTGAAGTAGTTCAAGTTCTTCAATCGCCGCTCCGCGCGATCGATCAGCGTCTTGTTGTAGGGATCGCCCTCGGCGATGTCGAACTCGCGTCGGATCACATAGTCGCGCGTGTGGGTGTTGCCGTGGATCTCGATGCGCTCGACATAGGTGCGCGGCCCCTGGTCGATCACGAACGTGACATCGATCCGCTGTGCAGCGGCATCGCGTGCGATGCGCGTCACCGTCTGCGCAAAGGGATAACCGAGCTTGGCCATCTCGACGGCAAGGAGTTCGGTGCTCTTGTCGAGCGCGTTGCCGTCAAACACCGCGCCGGCGCGAGCGGGCGCGACCCCGCGCAGTTTTTGCGGATCGAGCCCGGGAATGTTGCAGGCGATGCTGACATCGCCGAAGTGATAGAGTGGGCCTTCATCGATCACAAAAGTGACTGCAAATCCCTTGGCCGCTGGATCGTATTCGGCCGTTGCCGAGCGAACGGCGGCATCCGCATAGCCCTTGCTGCGATAATAGAGGCGCAACTGCTCCTGATCCTGCGCGACGCGGTCCGGATCGTAGACGTCGCCGCCGGTCAGAAAACTGAGCATGTTGGTGGCCGACGTCTTGATCACGGCGTTGAGCTGGCGTGCGCCGAATGTCCGATTGCCAACAAACTTGATCTGGCGTACGGGCGTTTTCGTACCCTCCGTGATCACATAAACGAGATCGACGCGGCCGTTGCCGCGGTCGATGATTTCGGGCGCGACGCGGACGTCGTCGCGTCCGGCATGGCGGTAAACTTCGATGATATGGCCGACGTCCGACTGCACCGTTGCACGCTGCAGGCTGCCGTGCGGCTTGGACTCGATCGCGGCGGCCAGATCGGCATCCTTTATTCTCCTGTTACCCTCGAAGGCGACACGGTCGAGGATTGGCGCTTCCGCTACACGCACCGTCAGACCATCGCCGGTACGCTCGATCGAGACTTTCTCGAACAGGCCCGTTGCGACCAGCGCCTTCAAGGCTTCATCGCGCGCGGCTTCATCGAGCCGGCCGTCCGGCCCTGGATGAAAGTAGGAGCGTACGGTATCGGCCTCGACCCGGCGATTGCCTTCGACGATAATTGTCGTTGTTGGCGCCGGCACGCCCTCGGCGGCAAGCGGTGCGGCCGCGTTCAACAGGGCTGCGGCGGCGACAAGCACCGAGCCGATCAGGCGCAGCCTCGATGGTTGCCGATACAGCGTGATGCGCTCGAGCTTCACGTCCCTTGCGGTCTCCCATTGACCGGCGATATCGAATTGCCGGTGCCGGGCAAAACGATGTCGCATCTGGGGTGAGTTGCAGGCTGGAATTGGCCGCCCGCCATAATTTGAGCGCGCATATTTAACCTGGCGGTTCTCAGAATTGTCGCAATGGCCGCATCATGCTTTGCAGCACAAAGTCCGAGATGTTGGTGCGGTGATACATCAACGCTCGCCAGGAGTGCCGGATGCGTTACGCAGCTCTCGTCGTAAGCTCCCTGCTGCTGATGCAATCGGCGCATGCGGAGAAGACGCCGGACATCGACCCGCGCGCCTCGCTCGCCGTAGTCCAGCAGTGGATCTATAATTATCGCGCCAAGCCGGATTACGCCCATGTGCCGGCCGCGGTGCGCATTCTCTTCCATTCGCAAAGCTTCAAGGAGCCGGAAAATGCCGGCATCTATCTCGGCTTTATCGCCGGTGCGATCGGCTCCAATCCGGAAAAGGCCGAGCAACTGGTTGCGAGTTTCTTCCCCGTCGCGCCGGAAGATGAATGGGTGATCGTGCGCGCAATCGCCTATTCCGGGCTGGTTGACTGGCGGAATATCCTGCGCAGGGTCGCGGCGCGAATGCCGGGGCGCCGCGTGATGATTGACAGCTACCTTTCGGGCAGGCTGCCGACACTCAACGATATTCCACTCGAGGAGGCGACTCCCGGGATGATGGACAAGCTGCGCGTCGCGTTTACGCGCAATCCGTTCTCCAAGGAGGAGAGGAAGCTGAACACAAAGCTGAGCTTTGCCACCAACCAGGATCTCCTGGACACGCTATGGGGATATTATTTTGCGACCGGCTCCCATGTTCCGATCCAGCGCATCATCGAAATGCTGCCGTGGAGCAGGAGCCGTGATACCGTTGACAAGCTCACGGTCGGCAGCATGGCGCGCTATACGCTGGCAAGCTATGCGATCCGCGACGCCAGCCTGCGTGATTTCCTGCGCAACGAACTGGCGCGGCAGAAACCGCCGATCAAGGCGCCGCTCGCGGAGGTCGTCGATGCGGCCGATACGGTGGAGATCGCGGCGCTGCGCAAGGATGCCCTTGCTGCCGTCGACGAACTCAAGGCCAAGGGCTCCGATAGCCGGCGCAATCTGGACTTCTGGGGCCAGGTTGGCGTCGGCGCGCTCTCGCTCGGGTGCGTCTCGGCGGCGGCGCTCGGGCAGGTCGCGATCGGCATCCCCTGCGTGATCGGTGGCTCGGCCTCGCAGGGACTGTTGCAGTTCTGGGAAAAGCAGCAATGAGGCTCGATCGGGCGTAGTGCCCTTTCTCACCGCGGAATATCGGCGGTCTGAGCCGGTAGCCATGTCAGGCTGATATCCCGCCCTGCAAAATCCGGGTTTGGCCTCACCTTGGTGCTTCCGCTAGAAAGTCGTGGCGTCGCTCTTGGCGACCACGGGTGTTTGCCCGTGAACTGACAATAAGAGGAAACACCCAACCATGACCGCTGGACCACAATTGCCCGAGCGCGCGCCGCGCGCAAAGGGCGAACCGACCGCCCTCGATGGTCTGCTGGTTATCGATTTCACCCGCGTGGTTGCCGGTCCCGCCTGTACGCAGACGCTTGCCGACTTCGGCGCGGAGGTCATCAAGATCGAAAATCCAGATGGCGGCGACGACACGCGCGCCTATGAGCATGCGGAAATCGGCGGCGAGAGCGCGGCCTATCTCAGCCTCAACCGTAACAAGCGGGGTATTGCGCTCGACTTCACCAATCCCGCCGCGCTCGAGGTGGTGCGCGAACTCATCGCCAAGGCTGATGTCGTGGTGGAGAATTTCTCCGGCGGCGTGATGAAGAAGTTCGGCCTCGACTATGCTTCGGTGGCGCCGAGCAATCCGCGACTGATCTATTGCTCGATCTCGGCCTATGGCCGCAAGGGCGAGTTTGCCCTGCGACCGGGGTTCGATCCGATCACGCAGGCCGAAAGCGGCTTCATGTCGCTGAACGGTTTTCCCGATAGTGAGCCGGTGCGGACCGGTCCGCCGATCGTCGACATGGCGACCGGCATGTCGGCCTGCAACGCGATCCTGCTTGCCTTGCTGGCGCGCGACCGGCTCGGGCGCGGCCAGCATGTCGAGGTCGCGCTGATCGATATGGCGGTAGCGATGACCGGATTTTACGGCATGGCCTATCTGATCAGCGGCCAGAATCCCGGTCGCTTCGGCAATTCGCCAAACGGTTCGCCAACGGTCGGTCTCTACCAGGCCGCCGACGGTCCGCTCTACATGGCCTGCGCCAACGACCGGCTGTACCGCCGCCTCGTCACCGAAGTGTTCGACCGGCCGGATCTCATCACCCATCCCGATTTCGCGCACCGCAAGAACCGGACCGCAAACAGAGAGAAGCTGCGCGCGATCATTGCCGGCATCTTTGCTACCGACCGGCTCGAAAACTGGATGGCGAAGATGAAGAAGGCCAATATTCCGGTCGGCTATCTGCGCACGGTCGAGCAGGGGTTCAATGCGCCGGAAGTGCGCGACCGTGATCGCCTCAGCAGGATTCCGCACCCGACCGCGGGCTTCGTTCCCAATATCGAGACGCCGATCGGGATGAGCGTTACGCCGACCGTCGATCCGGTTGCCGCGCCGCTGCTTGGCCAGCACACCAGGGACGTGCTGCGCGCCACGCTCGGCTATGACGACGGCCGTATCGCGGCGCTGAAGAAAGCTGGAGCGTTCGGGAAGACGGACTAAGCGGACCATCGTCTGGCGGATCGGCCTGGGCACGCTCCGCCGGCGATCTCTAGAGTATATTCGGTTCTGATTGAATCAGAACCGGAGCTCTAGATTCTTGTTTTGACGCGTTTTCTTCACGCGAACCGGCATCCACTTCGCTCGAAAACGCTGTAGCCTTGGGCCGATCTCGCTTTTCGAGCCAGCCAAGCTACAGCTTCAGTTCGGCTTGCTGCGGAGTTTGATGTTTGGCCTCTCGTCCGCTTCCTTGTGCTCGGCCCGGTCGATCTCGAGACGCGCCATCCGGAGTATCAAGGTGGCTGTGGTCAGACCGAGGCGTTCGGCCTCTTGGGCTGCGGTTTCAACCTTCTTGGCCAAGCCGTCGCGTTTGCCTGGATATGCCATAAATTCTTCCTCTCCTAATAAGCGGATTAACAATCCAAGTTGTGTGTTGTGGAGCTGCAGTAGATAGCTCGGAGCTCCATCGAGCGAAACGATCAGTTGCGCGCCATATTGGCGGGTGGCTGGGTCGCGATTGCATAGACCGCACCGCCTTCCAGCGCTTCCGATTGGTGGACCGTGCCGGCCGGGAGGAAGATGGTATCGCCGGCGCTGACGATGCGCTGACCGCCATCCCAGGTGAAATTCAGCCTGCCGCTGATGATCATCAGGATCTCGTCGACCGGATGGGTGTGGAAGCTATGGACCTTGCCCGCAACGTCATGCTGCAGTTCGATCGAGCCTTGTTCCGGAAGCAGGTTGAGGATCGCCGGATCGATCGCGAATTCGGTCTTCTGAGCTGTCACAATCCTGGTCATGCCGCTTGCTCCGTGTTGCTGGTGTGACCCGACTTGCTCTGCGCGAGCTTGGCGAAGGGGCAGCCCCCTACGGAATGGTTGTCGTCCTGCAGGAAATATTGCTGGTACTCGCGCCCGTTGGTCGCGCCGTAGCGTCCGAGCAGCGGCGAGGGACCGGTGCTGTCGTAAGGAATGAGCCGTTTGCGCACTTCCGCGAATGCCGCATTGGCCGCCTTTTCCGTTCCGAGGATCTTTTCGAACACCCACCGCGGCTGGAAGGTCAGCATGAACGCGCTGGAGCGACGGCTCTGGCGCATCACATGCGCCGGCGTCGTGCACACCACGAAGATCGGTTCGCCGGCGAAGGAGAATTCCCACATGGGATCGTCCAACTGTTCAGGAATGTCGCTTGGCCAAGCAGACTTGTCCAGCCGCGCAAGCTGGTCGAGCGTCGACCACATCTTGCGATAATAGGCGTCAAGCGTTTGTACCGGGCGCGGCCGCGTAAACATGATCAGTGAAGTATTGGGGCCGAACGAGCGGGCTTGCGAGACATAGTGCGCTAGCTGTTCTCCGAGCACTTCGACGTCGTACGGATCGAGGAACAGGTAGCGGAGCTGGTCCTGGCGATAACCGGCTACGCCGAACACGCAGGGGAACGGTCTCGCTTCGCTGCTCATCTGCGCTTCGAACTCGGCGAACATCACGCTTTGCCAACTGCTCACCGCAAATTTCGACGCGACTTCTTCTCTTCTCAAGAACAAACGCTCCATAACGCCCCCTACAAGGTTAACGCCACTACTGAACTATCAGTTTGCCTCTCATCAAAAGCGGTCCGGCAATCCCGGGCAGCGACATAAGCAGCAGAATTGCGATCAAGGTACCGTAGCCGGCATCTCCGATCGCACCTGCGCCATGTGCGGTATCGGCTACGGCGAACTGGCTCGCGACAAGCATGGCGAACCCGATGATCGGTTGCGCGATGCCGGTAAAGATCCCGGCCGCGGTCGTGTTCACGGATGCGCCGACGCCGATGAGGTCGGCCGTGTAGAGCCGCTTGGTGCATTTGAGCACAAGGGGGACCGTTCCGCCGGCGACCAGGCCGAGCGTGGTGAACACCACGGTGACATAAACAAGGCCGAATGCCTTGGCGATCGGCGGCAGCAGCATCGCGACGAGGATCATGCGGAGCACGCAAATGCGGATCAGTGCTGCGTCGAGTGCCGCCACGCGGTCGGCTGCGTGACCGAGGAAGATGGAGCCGATGGCGTTGCCGATCATGAAGGCAAGCAGCGGCGTTCCGGCGGCGATCGGCGAGATGTTGAAGAAGTGCGCCACCATCGGAATGCCCCATACTCCCGACAGCGTCGTCACCACTGCGAAGTGGGACGCAAAGGTCATGGCGCATCCCCAATTGGCGACATGCGACAACGATTGCCGTGCGGCGCCGATGACGCTCTTCAGCGTCTTGTTGCCGGATGACATCGGATTTGGTTTTAATGCGAACTTGGCGGCGACGAGATTGGCGAGGCCGACAGCGGCTATGAACAGAAAGCAGGCGCGCCACCCGAAGCCCGTTACGGCGGCCGCAAGCGGCGTCGTCGCGATCACGCCTCCGACATATCCCGACACCTGTGAGATGCCCGACATGATGCCGAACCGCTCATCGGAGAAGTTCTGCGCGACCAGCTTCAAGAGCGCTGTGAACACCAGCGCATCGCCGCAGGCGACGATCAGGCGCGCTGCGAAGACATCAAGCAGGTTCGGCGCCAGCGCAAAGGCTGCGCTGCCCAGCGACGAAGCGGCCATGCTGGCTAGCACCACGCGCTTGACGCCGTAACGGTCGACCAGAAGGCCGGCCGGAATCTGCATCAGCGTGTAGCCCCAGAAGTAGCCGGAGGCGAGCATCGCGACGCCCGCGGCGTCGGTACCGAAGTCGTGCATCAGGCTCAGATTGACCGATTGCGGCGAGACGCGCTGCAGGAAGGCGATGGCGTAGGCGACAGCGACCGTCGCCCAGGCCCAATAGGCTCGGTCACCGAGCCGCGAGGCCGTCGAGGCGTATGCGGTTTGCTGACCCAGCATCGACATCACACCCTCGCAAATCCAACCGAGAATAGTGCATCCGCCGAATCCGGAATCATGCGGGACATCGCCGCATCGACCAGTGATGCGGTGCCGCGGTAAGCTTGCCGATGGTGCTTAATGTGGCCATAGGCGCCGCGCATGATCATTTCAGGCACCTCGAGCGGTTTGCCGGGATAGAGGGTTGTGCACATCTCGACGCAGGCTGCCTGCAGGGCGGAATCCCTGATGTCGTCGAGCAGCGAGGGCGTCACTTTCTCGCAGATCTTGGCATTGGCCGCCCAGACGATTGGATTGCGTGTCCGCCATCCGTAGAACAGGCCGCCAATTCCCTTTGCTGCGGAGCTTGCACGCTTCAGCACTTCCTGAGTGAAGAAGCCGTACAGACCGTGTCCCTGGTGAGCCGGAAGCACCTCGGTGCCGCTGCGATAGACCGCAGGTCCGCATGACATCTGCAGCACGCGATAGACGGAAAAGGCCGCCAGTCCCAAGCTGTCAAACACAAGGATGAGGCTATACTTGCGGTCGAATGGGGGAGAGCTTGCGGTCCAGTGCGGCTCCGTCGCCTTCCAGTTTACGGCGATGATGCCATTCATGGCGTCCATCAGCGGCTGGCGGTCGGAAGCTCCGATGCAGGATGCATCCGGAAAACTGTAGACTGCATAACCGGTCCAGGGCGAGTTGATGGCCTGGTATTGGCTGCCGAGCTTTCGCACCATGGCAGAACTCCACTGTCCATAGAGAGCTATACAGGCGAGGCTCGAATGGCTTAAAGGACAATATGCCCTCGAAATCTGCCAAATCCCGACGGCTCCCTCCGCGCCCGCAGGCCGCGATGCGGCGGATTGCGATTGTCGCTTTCCCCGGCGTGACACTGCTCGACATCTCCGGGCCGGCGCAGGTGTTCGCCGAATTGGAGGCAATCGAGTTGCCGGGCCCCGGATATTCGCTTTCCTATCTGTCCACCTCGGGCGGACTGGTTTCGACGGATGTGGGGATGATGATCGGCACGGCTCCGATCAGCAGCGTGCGACCGCACCAGATCGACACGTTGGTGATCCCGGGTGGCCCCGGCATCTGGGAGATCCGCAATGACGCGCGCTTGATGAAATGGATTTCGCAGGCGCTGCCGCAGGTACGCCGGATCGCCTCGGTCTGCCTCGGGGCTTTCGCGCTCGCCTGGACCGGTGTGCTGGACGGCAAGCGCGCTGCGACGCACTGGCGCTATTGCCCGCGGCTGCAGGACAGCTTTCCAAATGTCCGCGTCGAGCCCAATGCGATCTTCGTCAAGGATGGGCATGTCTGGTCATCGGCCGGCGTCAGCGCCGGCATCGACCTGGCGCTCGCCATGATCGAAGAGGATTTCGGCCATACGATTGCGCTCGATGTTGCCCGGCGGCTGGTGGTGTTCCTGAAACGGCCGGGCGGTCAGAGCCAGTTCTCGACCGTTCTCGCAGCACAGGCTTCCGATGTCGAAGGTCGCTTCAGCGCGCTCCATGCCTGGATCATCGAAAACATCGCCAGCGATCTCCAGGTGGAAACATTGGCCGCGAAAGCCGGCATGACACCGCGCACCTTCGCCCGCACCTATGCCAGCCGCACCGGCATGACGCCGGCAAACGGCGTCGAGGCCCTCCGCGTCGAAACCGCTCGGCTGCTGCTGGAGAGCCGGCAAATACGCGGCGTCGTCGAGGTCGCCAAACGTGCCGGCTTTGGTGACGACGAGCGGATGCGGCGCGCCTTCCTCAGGCACCTCGGCGTATCGCCGACCGAATACAGAAACCGCTTTTCGGGCGGTTGAGCGCTGGAGTTCTCCGCTGTCGGCAGACGGGTGATCGCAAGCGAATAGCTGCCCTTCATTTGCATCCGGGATTTAGCCCTTCAAGGCGGTAGCTTTTGCCGCTTATCTGCGGCTAATGTGCCGGTCAAAACGGGAGAGAAACCACCATGAATGACGGGACCTCCATCCGGCCGACACGCAATGTCGAACTCGGGGCCAGCGGCGAAGAATACCAGAACCTGCACGAATTTGTCCGTAAGGCTCGCGCCAGGCTGAACCAGAACGCCTGGGATTACATCGTCGGCGCTTCCGAGACCGAGACCACGCTGCGGCGCAACCGGGTGGCGCTGGATGAGATCGCGTTCCGGCCGCGTGTGCTGCGCAACGTCGTTCACGTCGATGCTTCGACGGAGGTGTTCGGGCGCAAGTTGCGACTGCCGGTCATGCTTGCACCGGTCGGCGCGCTGGAGATCTTCGATCCTGCGGCGGGAGCGGCGGTCGCCCGCGGCGCGGGCGCATTCGGCGCGGCGCACATGCTGAGCTCGGTGTCCGAGCCGGGGCTTGAGAATACCGCGAAGGCCGCACCCGATGCGCTGCGCATTTTCCAGCTCTATGTCCGCGGGGATGATGCCTTTGTCGAGGACGTCGTCAGCCGCAGTGTTGCCAACGGCTATTCCGCATTCTGCCTGACCGTCGACACCGCCCATTACAGTCGTCGCGAGCGCGACATTGCCAAGCGGTACGTGCGGGAAAGCCGTATTCGCGCCACCGGTGGCGACTTCCAGAAAGGGCTGGAATGGCGGACGGTGAAGTTGATCAAGGACAAGTTCAAGATACCGCTGGTCATCAAGGGGATCGCGACCGCGGAGGACGCGGTCATCGCGCTCGATCACGGCGTCGACTGGATCTACGTGTCCAACCATGGAGGCCGTCAGCTCGATCACGGCCGCGGTGCGATGCACGTCCTGCCGGAAATCGTCGAGGCGGTGAGGGGCCGCGCCAAGATCATGGTGGACGGCTCGTTCTGCCGCGGCACCGACATCGTGAAGGCGATCGCCTCGGGCGCCGATCTCGTCGGCATCGGTCGCCTGCAATGCTGGGCGCTGGCCGCCGATGGCGAGAGGGGCGTCGCCCGCATGCTGGAATTGCTGGAAGACGAGGTGATCCGCTGCCTCGGTCTGCTCGGCGTGACCAGCTTCGCCGAACTCGACAAGTCCTACCTGCATCCGGCGACGGCGACCAACCCGCCGGGCGTGTTCAGCGCGTTTCCGCTGTTAGACATCGAGCCGTATCGCTATTAGAGCATTTTCGGTTCTGATGGAATCAGAACCGAAGCTCTAGATTCTTGTTTTGACGCGTTTTCTTCGCGCGAACCGGTGTCCACTTCGCTCGAAAACGCTCCAGCGGCAGCGATTTCCTACTTCCGGAAGCGGGCGAGGAACGCGAAGGCGCCTGTCGCGTTATCGCAACCATCGCCGCCGCATCCGAGAAGCGGGAAACGAGAATGCCGGAATGGTCGACGCGAATGGCGGATAACCCGTTCGCAGATTTTTCTCTCGAACGAGCCATTGCGCTCCGCTGGGCGTTGCGGGACATCCAGGCTCGCCGCCTGAAGATATCCCCTGTCAGCGACGAGGACCTCCGCGTCCTGAGCGAGCTCGGTCTGGTCGAGTTGCAGGACGAGAGTCCCGTTCTGACTCAGGCCGGCATGGCGGTGCTGAGCGGCTGATGCAAGCTTTAGCGGGCCTGCAGGAAGCTCTCGCCGGAGTCGCACGGCGTGCAGCGATAGGTCAGCACGTCGTAAACCTGATCTCGCGGCTCGATCGAGGCGAGGCGCATCTGTGCGCCGCACTTCATGCATGGCATTTCGATGCCGGTCTTGAATCGCGTGCAGGTCGGCGTCGGCCGGAATGTGCGCAGCATTGGATCCCCTCTCCCCCAAAGAGACGCAACGCCACTGACTTGTGGGCGAACAACCCACCGAATCACTGTGCCACACTCTCGCCACCATTGGAATCCGGGCAGGTTCGATGCCGCCAGAAAATGTTTATCGAGGGAGGTGTCGACAGCCGTGCCTGGCTGCTGCGCTCAACGCCGCCGCGCTACCGCGACGCCGAACAGGAATGCGACGAACAGGCTCGTTAGCGGCGCTTCGCGGGTGATCGCGCTGATCGTGGAAAGCGTGCCGCCGGGTTGACGCGAGGTCTTGATCGCGTCGCTGAGCCGGTCGATCGCAGCCCGAAGACCATCGGAAACGTCCGTGATCGTACGCGATACATCGGTTGCGGTGTCGATCGCGCGTTCGCCAAGGCTGGGCTGCAGCGGGGATTCGGGTGTTTCGAAGTTCACGGCTAGAACCTCATGAAATCTGGTCTGGCAGCGCACGCCGCGCTGAAGGTCATCCTCAGCGGCAACCTATCAAATGCGTCAACGGCCAATTTGTTCCGCGTGCGGACAGTCCGTTCGGTCTGGCGGGCGCGGAACCTCCGAGCTCCCGAGGATTTGTTCGTCAGGCCACACGCATTCGATGGAGAAGAGTCCTTTGAACGAAAGACGTTCGAACCGGCACGGCGGGGCGCCACTGTTGGTCGCACTGGCGGTGGCAGCGGCCGGCGTGCTCGGCATATTGGTCGTCGATCATGGTCCATGGAGCAAGCCGAAGGTACAGCCGGCCGCGACGGCCAATTACTCCACGACCGGGGAAGCCGCGCGAGCGGCAGGCGCCGCGGTCATGCCGACGGAGCCGAAATCGCCGATCGAACCTGCTCCGCCCGGACCGAAGCCCGCGCATCCGGCTAACTCCACGGCGCCGGAATGACACTCGAGGCTGGTTTTCGTTTGCTTCGCTCACACGGGATCTGTGCGGTTCAGCGCACGCTGACGAACTGGTCCCGAACGTCGAAGTCGTTTCTGAGAAAGCGTTTGACGCGTCGGGCAAATCAGGAGCATAAGGACATCGTCGCGGAATTCGTCAATGCCCGCAGCGGAAGTCACCGCTGCGGGCATTTTGCTGTCCCAGCGTGCGACCACCGATGATGCGCCGCCGGATCGCTGGCTCTGCGCCAAGTCAACTCGGACGTTGACACGTCGGGCAAATCAGGGGCATAAGGACATCATCGCAAACATTGTGAAGCCCGCGCGGAGAAATCCGCGGCGGGCTTTTTCTTTTCCGTTTTTCGAATCGGACGACGGCGGCGCGTCACGACGCCACATCTCCATGCCCCGACGCCGCGCGTCGCAAGCGCGCCGTCGTCCGAACCACTTTCACCGTCAATCAGCCGGCGCGCGCGAACGCGCCGGCCTCGCGGCCTGGCGCAGATGTGCCATGGCCGCAAGCGGCCCCCGACGATCCAGGGGATAAGGTTCGCGCCGAAATGATCGCTGTCTCCGGAGCGATCTGCCGCAAATTCAATACGCCGTCGCGCGCAAGCGAAGCCATACGACCTTCCTGATCTGCATGAGACTTAAGTGGCAAAAACTCTTACCGAAATTCGTTCGCTCGCCCGCAGTCACACCAGAACAGCGTTGAACGTCCTGGTGGGGATCATGCGCAGCAAAGATGCAACGCCGGCTGCGCGCGTGTCCGCCGCCAATGCCGTTCTCGACCGTGGCTGGGGCAAGGCCCCGCAGGCGATCGAGAACGGCGATGGCCAGCTAGAACTCGTCCACCGAATAGAGCGCGTCATTGTCCATCCTGAAAATTCCGACCGCGAAAGCATTTGAACCGCTGCTGCAACCCGGCCGATACAAGGGAGCATTCGGCGGGCGCGGCTCGGGAAAATCGCATTTCTTTGGAGAGCTTCTGGTCGAAACCTGCCAGGCCGAGCGTGGCACGCTCGCGGTCTGCATCCGCGAGGCGCAACGGACATTGGCACAGTCCTCAAAACGGCTGATCGAAAGCAAGATCGCTTCGCTCGGCATCGGCAGCGGCTTCAAGCTGTTTGCCGACAAGATTGAGACGCCGGGTGACGGTATCATAATCTTCCGAGGCCTTCAGGACCATACGGCGGACTCGATCAAGTCACTGGAAGGTTTTCGCATCGCCTGGGTCGACGAGGCGCAGTCACTGACCGCGCGCAGCCTCGCGCTGTTGCGTCCGACCATTCGCGCCGAAGGCTCCGAATTGTGGGCGAGCTGGAATCCGCGGCGCAAGTCGGACGCGATCGATGATTTCCTGCGCGCGCGAAAACCGCCGGGTGCGATCGTCGTGCACGCGAACTGGCGCGACAATCCCTGGTTTCCGGCCGTGCTCGAGGAAGAGCGGCGGACCGACCTGTCGCTCTATCCCGATCGCTATGATCACATCTGGGAGGGGGACTACGTGCGAGCGTTCGAAGGCGCCTATTTCGCCGAGATGCTGACGCAGGCGCGGAAAGAGGGACGCATCGGAAAGGTTTCCGCCGATCCGCTGCTGCCCTTGCGCGCCTTCATCGATATCGGCGGCTCCGGTGCGACCGCCGATGCCTTCACGATCTGGGTGACGCAGTGGGTCGGAGCTGAATTGCGGGCCGATTTCCAGCACTTGCGACGTTGGCGGCGGAGCGTAGAGCAAGCTCAGAGTTACACTTTCAAGGCAGTAATCACGGTCATCGCCACCGGGTTGCTTGGGGCAATCTGGCTGGGCATTAAGGCGACTCTCGCCAAGTGAATGCCGAGGGACTGGAGGGAACTCACCGATGTATCGAATTCGCGAGGTCGACGGCCAGGATGAAGACGTCGCGGACACACTTGCCGAACTGCATCAGCAGACGTTCTTCGACCGGGCGCGCGTTCCTCAGTTCGATCATGGACATTGGTGGTTTGCGTTCGACGGAGCTGAGCCGGTGGCGTTTGCCGGACTTGTTGCTTCGACGCATGTCGACAACGCCGGCTACTTTTGCCGGGTTGGCGTACTAAGAGAGCATTTGGGCCGGTCTCTTCAACTGCGCCTCATGCGCGCCCTCGAGGCTCGTGCACGCCGCAACGGATGGCATTCGATCGTTTCGGATACCACAGACAATATCCCCTCTGCCAACAACTTCATCCGTGCGGGGTATCGGCTGTATCAGCCGCAGGCTCCCTGGGCGTGGCCGCACACGCTGTACTGGCGGAAAACCGTGGAGTGAGGCTCGAAGCGAGCTCGCGAATGGGAGCCCGCAGGAGGTTAGACGAGGCACGCAGGTCCGTGAGAAGTTCCGAACAAGCCCGGTGGCCGTCCTGGCCGCCGGGCTTATTTTTGCTTCCAGGCGGCAACTCGTTCACGTCGGGATGCTGCGAGGAGTCTTGATCCGTGGTGTTCAAGCGATAAACTGCGAGCGGTCTTGGCCACTTTGGGATCAGAAAGGCCGAGCGGGAAAACGCCAATGGCAACGGACGGCCACAGCCCCGGTGGAAGCTCGCCTATCGAGCGGCAAGCAGAAGATTATGTGGCCATGGTCGCGCGTGCCAGGGCACTCATTCCGGCACTTCGCGAGCGGGCGGCACGGACCGAGGAATTACGGCGCCTGCCGGCGGAGACCGATTACGATCTGCATAACGCCGGCCTGTTCCGGATTCTGCAGCCGAGGCGCGTCGGCGGCGCGGAGCTCGACTATGTCGCGCTGATCGATTGTGCCGATGCGCTGGGGCAGGGCGATGCTTCCGTTGCGTGGAATTTCGCCAATCTTGCGAGCCACCACTGGATGCTTGGGATGTTCGATCCACAGGCTCAGGATGTGGTCTGGAGCAAGGAACCGAATACTCTGATTGCGTCCTCCTTCATATTCCCTGCCGGCCGGGCGCGGAAGGTCGATGGCGGCTACGTGTTGACCGGATGCTGGCCATTCTCGTCGGGCGTCGAATCCTGCGAATGGAATATGCTTGGCAGCGTGGTCTCCTCCGATGACGAGGCCGATGGAGTCGAATATCGGATATTCCTGCTCAATCGGCGGGACTACAGGATCAAGGATATCTGGAACGCGACCGGCCTGCGCGGGACCGGCTCGAATGAGGTCGAGGTCGAGGGAGCCTTTGTCGCAAATTCGATGTCGATCGCGGTGAGCGATCTCGCGGGTGGGCCGACGCCTGGCAGTTCGGTCAATCCGAACCCGCTCTACGCGCTGCCGGTCTTTGCGCTGTTTCCATATGTCTTGTCAGGCGTTGCCCTCGGCAATGCACAGGCATGTCTCGACGACTATGTCGGGATCGCCCGCCATCGCGTTTCGACCTCCAATCGCGCCAAGCTTGGCGACATGCAGAGCACACAGATCAAGATCGCGGAAGCTTCCGCCAAGATCGATGCGGCGCGCCTGATCATGCGAGCGAACTGCATCGGCGCGATGGCGAACTCACGGAGCGGCCATATCCCCGATATCGCCGCCAAGACCAGGCTGCGGCGCGACGGCGCTTTCTCAGTCAATCTCTGCAGCGAGGCGGTATCGCTGTTGTTCGCCGCAAGCGGGGCGCGCAGCCTTTTCACGTCAGGTACGTTGCAGCGGCAGTTCCGCGACGCCCATGCGGTCAATTCACACCTTGCCTTCAATTTCGATGCGGCGGGGACCAACTATGGACGCGTGGCGCTGGGCTTGCCGTCCGAAAATCTGACGCTCTGAGGTTCACCGGATGTCTGATGTACCCAAGCATCCGGCCGACCCGGCCAACGAATTTGCCAGCGGAAACTCGCCGATCGATCCACGGGATTTTCGGAATGCGCTGGGCACATTCGCGACCGGTGTCACGATCGTGACGGCGATGGCCGCGGACGGCAGGCCATATGGCGTCACCTGCAACTCCTTTGCGTCGGTATCGCTGAATCCGCCGTTGGTGTTGTGGAGCCTTGGCCTGTTCTCGCAGGGCCTGCCCATCTTCCAGAATGCGAGCCACTTCACGGTCAATGTGCTCGGCGCGTCCCAGCAGGCATTAGCGTCGCAATTTGCAAAATCCTCAAACGATAAATTCGCCGGGGTGAGCTGGACGCCTGGACTGGGGAGCGCGCCCGTCATCGCCGACTGCGTCGCCAACTTTCAATGTCGTGCCGTCAATCGCTACTATGGCGGCGATCACGTCATATTCTTGGGTGCGGTTGAGGCCTATTCCTACAACCGGCAGGAGCCCCTGCTGTTTGCGCGCGGGTCGTTCGGTCGCCTTCTCGCGGACGAGGGCGGCAAATAGACCCGGATTGTCGCGGGTGACGAGGCCGGGGGGCGCGGCAGCGCTCCAGCAAATTGGCGCAGTCACTTTGGAACGTGAAGCTGAAATTACTTAAGTTTGTCGTAGAGTTGTCGGATGTGTCGCACGTGCCGTCCAGGTGGCAGATGCAGGCGAGAGCTACTTGGGCGAGACAGGAGAGGGCTCCGGACGGCTGGCTTCCCACGTCAGGATCGGAGCGTTACACTCACATCAACGTATGAGGCCGCTTTCCAGTTGAAAAGCCGGTTTTGGTTGACTACGGAAGAACTACATCCCAGGCAGTCTTTGCTTTCGGAGTTGTAACGAGCGTGCCCCAGGATAAAACGGGCGAGACTCGCGGATTTTCGACCAGCAAATTGTCGGTTCTCCGCAAGCATCCATACTTTGTCGATCTCGAACCCGAGGCGTTCGAGCAGCTTTGCCGTTACGCCAAGCACACGACGCTGAAGCGCGGAGCTGCGATCTTCTCGAAGGGAGATCCGGGCACAAGCCTGTTTGCTGTCATATCGGGCACCGTCAAGATCAGCATCTCATCGCCCGACGGTCGCAACGCGATCCTGAACCTGATCGAGGCCGGAGAGATCTTCGGCGAGATCGCGGTGCTTGATTCAGGGTTGCGGACAGCCGACGCTACCGCGAACAGCAATTGCGAACTTTTCATCATCGATAAGCGCGAATTCATTCCCTTCGTCCGAAGCCAGCCGGCGCTTGCGATGAAGTTCATCGAGCTCCTGTGCATACGGCTGCGCTGGACCAGCGATCAAGTCGAACAGGTCATCCTGCAAGACCTTCCGGGTCGGGTCGCCAGTGCTTTGCTTCGCCTTACCGAAAAGCACAAGCCTGAGCCGCAAGGTCGTGTCATTGCCATCACCCAGCAAGAGATCAGCGAGATGGTCGGCATGACCCGTGAAAGCATCAATAAGCAGCTCCGGGTTTGGGCCACGCGTGGCTGGGTGAGGCTCGAGCATGGTGCGATCGTGGTGCTGAAGCCGGAAGAACTACAGACCCTGGTCGATTCTGGATCGGAAAACGGCAGCGAATAGCACGCTCCGTGACATCTTTCACAACGCGGTGAGTTCGTCGGGCCTGTGAAGCTGCTCACAGGGTGGTGGCGCGCGTTGCGGTAACCCCACGACAGGGACCGCAATGTGGAGAGATCCATGCACGACTCATTCGACCAGCCCCCTGACGACGACCAGAACATCTATCAAAGCTGGAGCATCAAGCTCATTGCTTTTCCGTTGCTCTTCGTCATCGCCCTGATCGGCATGGTGGTTAGTCATCCGTCGGCTATGAATTGGCTTTCGGACACGGCGCAGGCCGAGCCTGTCGGCCCAGACTTCGTC
This sequence comes from Bradyrhizobium sp. Leo114, assembly GCF_055229415.2. NCBI lineage: Bacteria > Pseudomonadati > Pseudomonadota > Alphaproteobacteria > Hyphomicrobiales > Nitrobacteraceae > Bradyrhizobium > Bradyrhizobium sp. Leo114. Next base: position 65,653 of record NZ_JBUYEN020000027.1, read on the forward strand.
GGCCCAGACATCATACCGGACGCTCCCCGACCGACACGACTTGCTCTCCCGGCGAGTCGAATCCGCACGCTCCCCGGCGATTGATGTCGCTGCTTGGCGGAACCCGGCTTATGCCCTGTTTCGCACGCAAATTCCCGACAATCCCCCTCGGCGGCGCTGGAATTTGATGTTACCTATTTGGCATGAACGAGCGCGCCAAGATCGACATTCGCCATTCAACCTGTCCGCACGATTGTCCGTCGGCCTGTGCGCTCGACATCGAGGTGATCGAGGGCCGCTCGATTGGACGGGTCCGCGGCTCAAAGTTGCAGACCTATACAGCAGGTGTCGTCTGCGCCAAGGTTGCGCGTTATGCCGAGCGTATCCATCATCCCGAGCGGCTCCTCCACCCGATGCGGCGAACCGGGCCGAAGGGCTCCGGCCAGTTTGACCGGATTTCCTGGGACGAGGCGTTAGACGAGATCGTCGCGCGCTTCGATGCGGCCGAACGCGAATTCGGGGCCGAGTCGATCTGGCCCTACTACTACGCCGGCACCATGGGGCTCGTGATGCGCGACGGCATCAATCGCCTGGCGCATGTCAAGAAATACTCCCGCTTCTATTCCACGATTTGCGCGAATATCGCGCGCGTCGGATTTTCGGTTGGCACCGGCAAGATCGCCGGCGTTGATCCGCGTGAAATGGGCGTCTCCGACCTCGTCGTGATCTGGGGAACCAACCCGGTGAACACCCAGGTCAACGTCATGACGCACGCGATGCGCGCTCGGAAGGAGCGAGGCGCCAAGATTGCCGCGATCGATATCTACAACAATGACACGGTGAAACAGGCTGACGTGAAGATCATCCTGCGGCCCGGCACCGACGCTGCCTTCGCCTGCGGCGTCATGCATGTGCTGTTTCGCGAAGGCTACGCAGATCGCGCCTACATGGATCGCTATACGGATTGCCCGGATGAACTGGAAGCACATCTCGCCACCAGGACGCCCGAATGGGCTTCCTCGATATCAGGCGTGCCGGTGGAGGAGATCGAGGCTTTCGCCCGCCTGGTCGGCCAAACCAAACGCTCGTTCTTCCGCCTGGGCTACGGCTTCACACGAAGCCGAAATGGTGCGGCGCAAATGCACGCGGCGCTCTGCATTCCGGCGGTGACTGGCGCCTGGCAATATGAAGGCGGCGGCGCATTTTTCAACAATGCTGCGATCTGGAAATTCAACGAATCCGTCATCGAGGGACATGATGCGATCGACCGCACCACGCGTTGGCTCGATCAATCGAGGATTGGACGTATCCTGACCGGCGACGTCGAGGCCTTGAAGGGCGGACCGCCGGTCAAGGCGATGCTGATCCAGAACACCAATCCGGTGACGGTGGCGCCAGAGCAGACCTTGGTGCGCGAAGGGTTTGCTCGGGAGGACCTGTTCGTGGCGGTCCATGAGCAGTTCATGACCGAGACCGCAGCCATGGCCGATATCGTCCTGCCCGCGACGATGTTCATGGAGCACGACGATCTCTATTACGGCGGCGGTCACCAGCACATTTCAGTTGGGCCCAAGCTGATCGAGCCTCCGGCCGAATGCCGCAGCAACCATCAAGTGATTCAGGCGCTCGGGCGCCGCCTCAATGCAGTCCATCCCGGCTTTGAGATGTCACCGCGTGAATTGATCGACGTGACGCTGAAGAAGAGCGGTCATGGCGATATCGAGAGGCTTGAGGCGGATTTGTGGCGTGACATCCAGCCAGATTTCCGTAGCTCGCACTACCTCGACGGCTTTGCACATGCGGACAAGAAGTTCCACTTCAAGGCCGATTGGGCTCATCCGCCTTTCGGGATCGCCGGTCTGGGGCCGTGGGATCAGATGCCGTCGCTACCCGACCATTGGACCATCATTGAGGAGGCCGACGAGCAGCACCCGTTCCGGCTGGCGACCTCGCCGTCACGGAGCTATCTCAACACCAGCTTCAATGAGACGCCGGGATCCCAGGCACGCGAGGGTAAGCCGACGGTGATGATCCATCCGGACGACGCCGCGGCCCTTTCGATTGCCGACGGCGATGCGGTGACGCTCGGCAACATGCGCGGCGAAACGACGCTAACGGCAAAGCTGTTCGACGGCGTGCGTCGCGGCGTGCTGATCGCCGAATCCATCCACCCAAATAAGGCCCATATCGGTGGCCGCGGCATCAATACGCTGACGGGCGCCGAGACGGTCGCCCCTGTCGGCGGCGCCGCGTTCCACGACAACAAGGTTTGGGTCCGTAAGGCTCGGGTCTCAGCCTAAATCGCTCTTGCAGTCGGCCGCCACCTGCCGCAAATGGTTGCCGGAAACGGCAAGAACAGGCGGGCAAGATGACCGAGAGCAGCAGCGTGATCCTGGAGAAGCGAGGCCAGGCGTTCTGGATCACGATCAACCGGCCGGACAAGCGCAATGCGCTCAACGGTGACGTGATCGCGGGCATCGCAAGAGGTTATCGCGACGCTCATGATGACAGCGAGGTCCGCGTCATCGTGCTGACAGGGGCGGGCGACAAGGCCTTTTGCGCCGGAGCCGACCTGCAGAACAGCGGCGCTGCCTTCGCGATGGACTATTCCAAGCCGAATGTCGATTACGCTGATCTGTTACGACTCTCGCAAAACTCGACCAAACCCGCGATCGCGCGCGTAGGCGGGGTGTGCATGGCCGGCGGCATGGGCCTGCTATGTATGACCGATATGGCCGTGGCCGCCGATCACGTGATCTTCGGCCTTCCGGAGGTCAAGGTCGGCGTCTTCCCGATGCAGGTGATGAGCCTTTTGCAGTCGATGGCGCCGCCTCGCCTGGTCAACGAATGGGCGCTGACCGGCGAGCCCTTTGACGCCAAGGCCGCGCAGGCCGCAGGGCTGCTGAATTATGTGGTGCCGGCGGCCGAGCTGGACGCGAAGGTCGAGTGGTTGATCAACCGCATCGTCGACAAGTCGCCGACCGCAATCCGGCGCGGCAAATATGCCATGCGCGCGATAGCCTCGATGTCGTTCGACGAGAGCATCGCCTATACCGAGAGCCAGATCGCGTTGTTGGCGATGACCGAGGACGCCAAGGAAGGCCTCAAAGCGTTCAGCGAGAAGCGCAAACCATCCTGGCCCGGGCGATAGGGCCGGTCCAGGATAAGGAAATCTGCCTCGTCGCTCCTACTGCGACTAACCCGGATTCGCCTTGAGTCCGGCTGCTTCGATGCCCGCGATCGCGCAGATCTCATCGTTATCCGAAGTATCGCCGCTGACGCCAACGGCACCAAGCAGCGTGGTGCCATCCAGAACGAGTACGCCGCCGGGCACCGGTACCAGGCGGCCCTGCGCCAGCGCATTCACCGCGCCGATGAAATAGGCCTGCTCCTGCGCGCGCTGAAACAATGCCCGTGATCCCATGCCGAGCGCCAGCGCGCCATAGGCTTTCCCATGCGCGATCTCGGCGCGCATCAGGCTGGTCCCATCCTGCGCGGCGGTGAGTTTGACCGCGCCGCGCGCGTCGAGGATGGTGATGACAAGGGGCTTGAGCTTTTTCTCGACGGCCGTAGCAAGCGCGGCGTCAAGGATCTTTCGGGCAACATCAAGCGTAAGCTCAGTCATGGAGGGGTTCCTTTACGGGAGTGGAGTGACCTTCGGATTTCGCGCGATCCAGGCTCATGGCCAGCACACGTGCGACATGGAGCGGAGAACGTGCAGTGCCATCCTTGATCTGGTGTCGGCACGAGGTGCCGTCAGCAACAATCAGCGTCGTGTTGTCGGCGCGGCGCACTGCGGGAAGGAGAGAGAGTTCAGCCATATCGATCGAGGCTTGGTAGGTGTCAGCGCCGTAGCCGAACGCGCCGGCCATGCCACAACAGCTCGACTCGATGCTTTCGACAGTCAGGTCCGGGACAAGGCGCAGCACTTTTTCGACAGGCTTGAACGCGCCGAATGATTTCTGGTGACAATGGCCGTGGACCAGGGCCTTGTTGGCGATGGCGCCAAGCGGCAGCCGCAAGCGGCCAGCCTCCGCTTCGCGCACCAAGAACTCCTCAAAGAGCAGCGCATGGGCGCTGATGTTTCTTGCGATTTCGTCGGAACGCAATGAGAGCAGTTCGTCGCGCAGGGTCAAAAGGCAGCTCGGTTCTAGGCCGACGATCGGCACGCCGCGCGCTGCGAAAGGCGCGTAGGTGGCGACCAACCGGTCCAATTCGGTGTGAGCCTGATCCACCATGCCAGCCGAGAGGAATGTGCGTCCGCAGCAAAGCGGCCGGGCGCGATCGATGGGCTGCGGGAGATGAACGCGGTAGCCGCCCTCCACGAGTACACGCAGCGCGGCATCGAGGTTCTCGCGCTCATAGGTGCGGTTGAAGGTATCGGCGAACAGAACCACCTCATGGCCCTGTTCCGGACCAAAGACTTCCGCGTCCGTCTTGAAGACATCGCGCCGGAATGCCGGCAGCGATCGCTTCGAACTGATGCCCGCGAACCTTTCGAACAGCGCTCGTAACGAGCTACTGCTGTTGCGCCAATTGGCTAATGGCGCAAAGCGCGACGCAAGACCCGCATAACGGGGCAAATAGCCAACCAGCCGGTCGCGGAGCGAGAGCCCGCGCTTCGCCGCTCGCGCAGCCAATACCTCGATCTTCATCTTGGCCATGTCGACCCCAGTCGGACACTCATGGCGACAGGCCTTGCATGAGACGCAGAGCTTTAGCGTCTCCATCATCTCGTCCGACGAAAGCGCGTCGGGTCCCAACTGCCCAGATATGGCCAGCCGCAACGTGTTGGCGCGTCCGCGCGTAACGTCCTTCTCGTTGCGTGTCGCGCGATAGGACGGGCACATCACGCCGCCCTCAAGCTTCCGGCAAGCGCCGTTATTGTTGCACATTTCGACGGCACCTTGGAAACCGCCGCCGGCGCCGGGATATGCCGACCAGTCGAGTACGGTCTTCAGTTCGTTGACCTTGTATTGCGGCGAGTAGCGAAACAACGAACGGTCATCCATCCTTGGTGGATCGACGATCTTGCCGGGGTTCAGCACACCGTTCGGATCGAACCGATGTTTGATCTCCCTGAAGTCGGCGACAATGCGCGAGCCGAACATCGTCTCGTGAAATTCCGACCGCACCAGGCCGTCGCCATGCTCGCCGGAATGCGAGCCCTTGTATTCGCGCACCAGGGCAAACGCCTCTTCGGCGATGGCGCGCATCGCCTTGACGTCCTTTTCGAGCTTGAGGTTAAGCACGGGGCGGACATGCAGACAGCCTTCGGAGGCGTGAGCGTACATCGTGCCGCTGGTGCCGTGCCTGGCGAACACGTCGTTGAGCCGGTCGGTGTATTCAGCGAGATGCGGCAACGGCACCGCGCAATCCTCGACGAAGGAGACCGGCTTGCCTTCCTGCTTCATCGACATCATGACGTTGAGCCCGGCGGCACGGAAGTCGGCGATAGCGCTTTGCAGGGCGGGTTCGACGATCTCGACCACGCCACCCCATTTGCGCGGCGGCTTGTCCCAGCCGAAGCCGAGATCTCCCATCAACTCGCCCAGTTGCTTCAGCCGCGTGAGATTTTCAGCCTGATCCTCCTCAGCGAATTCCACCACCAGGATCGCATCGGGATCGCCGCGCACGGCGGAGGCGATGACCGGTTTGAACATCGCGATATCCCGGCCGAGCGCGATCATGGTGCGGTCGACCAGTTCGACTGCGATCGGCCGCAGCTTGACCAGATGCTGGGCTGCGTCCATCGCCTCGTAGAAGCTGCCGAAATGACAGACGCCTAGCACCTTGTTGCGGATCGTCGGCCACAGCTTGAGCTCGACTTTGGTGGTGAAGGCGAGGGTACCCTCGGATCCCACCAGCAAATGCGCCAAGTTGTTCGGCGCATTGCGCGGCACTAGCGCATCGAGATTATAACCGCCGACCCGGCGCTGCACTTTCGGGAATTTGTCTGCGATTTCGGCTGCCTCACGCTCGCCGAGATCGAGCACGTCCCGGAAGAGTGTCAGCCCGCTGTCCGGTGAATTCACCTGCGCGAGATCGCGCGGCACTTCGCTGAAATGCAGGAGCGTGCCGTCGGCAAGCGCGGCATCCATCGACAGCGTATTGTCGCGCATGGTGCCGTAGCGCAGCGAGCGCCCGCCGCAGGAATTGTTGCCGGCCATGCCACCAATGGTGGCGCGTGAGGCGGTGGAGACGTCGACCGGAAACCACAGCCCATGCTTTCTGAGCTGGCGGTTGAGATCGTCGAGCACGATGCCCGGCTCGACCACGCAGGTCCGGTTCTCCACGTCCAACGATAGGATTTTATTCAGGTGCCGCGAGAAATCGATCACAACGCCGTGGTTAACGGTTTGGCCGCATTGCGAGGTGCCGCCTCCACGGGGAGTCACGATCCGGCCGGCGTCGCGCGCGATCGTCAGCGCCCGCAGCGCCTCGTCCATAGTTCGGGGAACCACCACGCCCTCGGGCACGATCTGGTAGAACGAGGCATCGGTCGCGTAACGTCCGCGGCTGAAGGCGTCGAAAAGCACATCGCCTGTGATCTCGCGGGCCAAGCTCTTAGCGAGCGCGCTGCTGTCGGCCGTTTTTTGGGTCTGTTCGGCTCTCATTGCCGCCGCCGGTCGGTTCTCGTGCCTTGCACCATTCTCTTGCCTTCCAAGGACCGGCTTGGCAAGGCAAAGCCCTGCTTCTTATGCATTGATGGGCACCGTTGGGCGAGGGACAAGCCCGCAAAATGGTGATATTCGAGCGGCTCGCGACGCCAAGCTAGACCGGGAAGGACGCCTCATGACCCTGCATACTGGACGGCATTTTCTGCAGATTCCGGGACCGACTAACGTGCCGGATCGGGTTCTGCGCGCCATGGACATGCCGACCCTGGACCACCGCGGTCCCGAATTTGCGGAGCTCGGCCATGCGGTGCTGGCGGCCATGCAACGGGTATTCCGGACCAAGCAGCCGGTGATCATCTATCCGTCCTCGGGGACGGGCGCCTGGGAGGCCGCGATCGTCAACACGCTCGCCCCCGGTGACAAGGTGTTGATGTGCGAGACTGGCCAGTTCGCCGTGCTGTGGCGCGGCATTGCCGACAAGTTCAAGCTCGACATCGACTTCGTTCCCGGTGACTGGCGCCACGGGGCCGATCTTGAGCAGATCGACGCGCGGCTATCCGCCGACCGCCAGCACAAGATCAAGGCCGTCATGATCGTCCACAACGAGACCTCCACCGGGTGCGTGACGTACCCCCTCGAGGTTCGCAAGATTATGGATCGGATCAACCATCCGGCGCTCTTGATGGTCGACACCATCTCCGGCCTCGGTTCGCTTGAATATGAACATGACGCCTGGGGCGTTGACGTCTCGGTCGCGGGTTCTCAGAAGGGATTGATGCTGCCGCCGGGCCTTGGCTTCAACGCCGTTTCGGAGAAGGCGCTGGCGGTGGCCAAGGCCAACCCTGCGATGCGGTCCTACTGGGACTGGCAGGAGGTGATCGCCATCAACAAGGTGGGCACTTGGCCCTATACGCCGGCGACTAATTTGCTAATGGGCCTGAGAGAGGCCGTGAAGATGCTGGAAGAAGAGGGCCTCGAAAATGTCTTCGGCCGCCACAAGCGCCACAGTGCGGCAACACGCGCGGCGATGAAGGTGTGGGGGCTGGAGACCCAGTGCCAGGATCCCCAAGCGCATTCGCCGGCCCTGACCGGTGTGGTGATGCCGGAAGGCCATGACGCCGACAATTTCCGCAAGGTGGTGCTGGAAAACTTCGACATGTCGCTCGGGACCGGCCTGAACAAGATCAAAGGCAAGGTTTTCCGGATCGGCCATATCGGGCACTTCAATGACCTGATGCTGATGGGCACGCTGTCGGGCGTCGAGATGGGGCTGGACCTGGCCAAGGTGCCGCACCGGAGCGGTGGAGTGTTGGCGGCGATGGAGGTGCTCAAGGGGCGCGACGTCTTGCCGATGCCGAAGGCCGCGGTCGCCTGAGCCGGTCCGACAACGAGAGAAAGAGGTCGCCATGAACGCCCCAGTCACTCCCAGCGAAGACCTGATCTATTCCGTCGAGGAGGGGATCGCCAAGATCATTTTCAACCGGCCGCAGGCGCGTAACGCGCTGACCTTCGCGATGTACGAGCAGATGGCCTCGATCTGCGAGAGCATCAACGAGGACCGCTCGATCAAGGCGCTGATCCTGACCGGTGCCGGTGACAAGGCTTTTGCCTCCGGTACCGACATCTCGCAATTCCGCGCCTTCAAGACCGCGCAGGATGCACTTGACTATGAAGCGCGGATCGACCGTGTGCTCGGCGCTCTCGAGCAGTGCCGGGTGCCTGTCATTGCGGCGATTGCCGGAGCCTGCACGGGCGGCGGCGCCGGGATCGCAGCCTGCTGCGACATCCGGATCGGTACCGAAGCGACGCGGATCGGATTTCCAATCGCACGTACGCTCGGTAATTGCCTCTCGATGTCGAATATTTCGCGCATCGTCGCGCTGGTCGGTCCGGCGCGCACCAAGGATATGATTTTCAAGGCTCGCCTGGTCGAGGCGCCGGAAGCGCTGGCGCTCGGCTTGCTCAATGAAGTCGTGCCCGACGTCGCGACCTTGCAGCGCCGCGCCGACGAGACCGCAAAGCTCATTGCGAGCCACGCGCCGATCACGCTCGAAGTGACGAAGGAGGCGGTGCGTCGCATCCGCCGCACGCTGTCGCGTGATGAGGGCGAGGATCTGATCCTGCGCGCCTATATGAGTGAGGATTTTCGAGAGGGCATGGACGCCTTCCTCAACAAGCGCACGCCGAACTGGAAGGGCAAGTAGGTATCATCGTCTTTCCGTGAGATCGACGCTGGGCGGACGCTGCCGCGAGCCGACGTCGCGTGGACAGGCGCGCGGAGAGGGCCGAATTCTTTGCGTCGCTCTTACAATCTCATCCCAAAGTCAGTAGCAATGTGGTCGTTCGCGGCTTGAACTTCGCGTTCCCAGTCCGCAGAATGGCGATGCTGGCACGCCCCTGATGTGCCAATCTAAATAAAGACATAGGGAAGAGACGTGAGACATTTTGCAGGAGCCGCGACCGCTCTGGCGGCCGTTCTTATGACCGCGCCGGCACTTGCCGCTTGGGAGCCGACCAAACCCGTCGAGATCGTCGTCGCTGCCGGAGCCGGCGGCGCCTCCGACCAGATGGCGCGCATGATGCAGGCAGCGATCCAGAAGAACAATCTGATGAAGCAGCCGATGGTGGTTTCGCTCAAGGGCGGCGCATCGGGTGCCGAAGCGCTAATGTATATGAAATCGAGCGAGGGTGATCCAAACAAGGTGCTGATCGCCTATTCCCTGATTTACATGCTGCCGCTGTCGGCGAAAATTCCGTTCAACTGGCGTGACCTCACTCCGGTATCGGTGGTCGCAATGGATCAGTTCGTTTTGTGGGACAACGCATCGGGTCCCAAGACAGTGAAGGAGTTCATTGCGGCAGCGAAGGCTGCATCCTCGCCCTTCAAGATGGGCGGCACCGGCTCCAAGCGCGAGGATCACGTGCTCACCGTGTTCATGGAGCAGAAGACCGGCGCGAAATTCTCCTATCTGCCCTACAAGTCTGGCGGAGAGGCGGCGACGCAATTGGTCGGGAATCACACCGAAGCCAACGTCAACAATCCATCTGAGAATCTGGAAGTCTGGCGCGCCGGCCAGGTGCGCGCGCTTTGCGTGTTCGACAAGGAGCGCATCTCCTACAAGACCAAGGTCACCGAAACGCAATCCTGGAACGACATCCCGACCTGCAAGGAAGAGGGGCTCGACGTCCAATACCTGATGCTGCGGGCGATGTTCCTGCCGGGCAAGGTTACGGCCGAGCAGCAGGCATTCTATGTCGACCTGTTTCAGAAAGTAACGCAAACGCCGGAATATAAGGATTATATGGAAAAGCAGGCGCTGAAGCCGATCTTCCTCACCGGCAAGGACATGGTGCAGTTCCTGGAGGAAGACGACAAGCTCAACGCTTCGCTAATGAACGAAGCGGGCTTCATCGCCAAGTAACGCGTCACGGCAGCAGTCGGCTTCCCGCTCTCATTTATCCGCGTGGCCGTAGCCGGCCATGCGGACACGCACATTTTCGATCTCTTCGGTCGGCAGCAGACGCGGCTTCCCGATCTGCAGACAGCCGTGGTACTGCCGCGCCAGCGTTTCGACCTCGACCGCCAGCCACATGGCCTTTGCCAGCGATGGCCCGACGGCGATCATGCCGTGATGTTCGAGGAGGCAGGCCAGCCTTCCATCGAGCGCCTTGACCGCATGCGCCGAAAGTTCCTGCGTTCCGAATGTGGCGTAGGGCGCACAGCGGATCGTGTCGCCGCCGGCGCACGCGACCATGTAGTGGATCGGCGGGATCTCCAGACCCATGATGGCGAGGATCGTGCAATAGGTCGGGTGGGCGTGAACCACGGCGTTTATGTCCGGGCGAGCGCGCAGGATGTCCAGGTGGAAGCGCCATTCGCTCGATGGCCGCTGCGCCGGATCAAATGAGCCGTCGAGACCCATATAGACGATCTGCTCGGGCCGCATCGTCTCATAGGAGACGCTGGTCGGAGTGATCAGCAGGCCGGCCTCATGCCGCAGGCTGATGTTGCCCGAAGTGCCCTGGTTGATGCCGAGCGCATTCATGCGCAGGCAGGCATCGATGATGGATTGGCGTTTTTCCTTGTCGTTCATGGTTAACCTATCAAACGCCGTTTACGGCCCCTCGACAATGCTTGATTATTGCGTCGCAGTATAGTCGAACGTTACTTCGAAAGTCTGATCGGGAGAGGCCATGACCAGCGCCGTGCTAGGCATTATCGGCGGATCCGGCATCTATGACTTGCCGGGTCTTGAAAACGTCCGCGAGGAGGCGATCAGGAGCCCCTGGGGCGAGCCCTCCGCGCCGCTCCGCTTTGGCACCATTGCCGGCCTGCCGATCGTGTTCCTGCCGCGGCACGACAAGGGGCACCGCCTGTCCCCGTCCGACATCAACTACCGGGCCAATATCGATGTGCTGAAGCGGGCGGGGGTTACCGATTTGGTGTCGCTGTCGGCCTGCGGATCGTTCAAGGAAGAATTGCCGCCTGGCACTTTCGTGATCGTCGATCAGTTCGTCGACCGCACCTACAAGCGCGAAAGCTCGTTCTTCGGCAAAGGCTGCGTCGCTCATGTCTCGATGGCGCATCCGGTATCGCCGCGCTTGCGCATTCATCTGGCGGCCGCCGCAGAAGCCGAAGGCATTCCCTTCGCGCGCAGCGGCACCTATCTGTGCATGGAAGGTCCGCAGTTTTCGAGCCTTGCCGAAAGTCTGACGTACAAGGAACTCGGCTACGCGGTGATAGGCATGACCAATATGCCTGAGGCGAAGCTCGCTCGCGAAGCCGAGATTTGCTACGCGAGCGTCGCGATGGTGACCGACTTCGATTGCTGGCATCCGGATCACGATGCGGTGACCGTGCAAGACATCATTCGCGTGCTTAGTTCAAATGCCGAGAAAGCCAAGGCGCTGGTGGCGCGCTTGGCAAAGGATTTTCCGCGCGAGCATGAGCCGTGCCCGATCGGCTCCGACCGCGCGCTCGAGACCGCGCTGATCACGGCGCCCGAGGCGCGCGATCCGGAACTGCTCAGGAAGCTCGACGCGGTAGCAGCGCGGATCCTGCGTTCATGAAAGTCGATGGCCGGGCATTCCGCAGCATTTGGCTCGAGCCCGACGGCTGGTCCGTCGGGGCTATCGATCAGCGGCGGCTGCCGCATGAGTTTGTCATCGCGAGCCTGACGAGTGCGGAGGAGGCTGCGGACGCAATCCAAACCATGCTAGTCCGCGGTGCGCCGCTTATCGGTGCTACCGCCGCTTACGGCATGGCGTTGGCCATGCACGCTGATCCCTCCGACGTGGCGCTCGATCGCGCATACAAGCTGCTGATCGCGACCCGGCCGACGGCCATCAACCTGAAATGGGCGCTCGACGAGATGGCGGCTGTGCTTCGTCCGCTGGCGCCCTCCGTGCGCAGGGAGGCAGCATATAAGCGTGCCGGCGAGATCGCCGATGAGGACGTCGGAATCAACCAGGCGATCGGCAGCCACGGCCTCGAAGTCATCGAAGCGATCGCTGCCAAGAAAGCCGGCGGCGCCATCAACATTTTGACGCACTGCAACGCGGGCTGGCTGGCTACCGTCGATTGGGGGACGGCGACGGCACCGATCTACCGGGCTCATGACATGGGATTCAGCGTTCATGTCTGGGTCGACGAAACGCGTCCGCGCAATCAGGGGGCCTCACTCACCGCCTGGGAACTTGGCCACCATGGCGTCCCACACACCATCATCCCCGACAACACGGGGGGTCATCTGATGCAGCACGGCATGGTCGATCTGGCGATCGTTGGAACCGACCGGGTCGCAGCCAATGGCGATGTCTGCAACAAGATCGGTACCTACCTGAAGGCGCTCGCCGCGCGCGACAACAGCGTGCCATTCTATGTTGCACTGCCGTCGCCGACTATCGACTTTAGTATCAATGATGGCCGGGAAATTCCGATCGAACAGCGTGCAGCAAGCGAAGTGACGCATATGAGTGGGCGTACGGCGGATGGACGAATTGAGATGGTGCGTGTGGTCCCCGAGGGCTCGCCGATCGCTAATTACGGCTTTGACGTCACGCCGGCGCGCCTGGTGACTGGTTTGATCACCGAACGCGGCGTGGTCCGGCCCGATCATGCTGCACTTGCGAGCGCGTTCCCGGAGCGGACCGGCAGGCGTTGAGCGTTAGATTGACGCCGGTTGCGGCAGCACGTATCCACGCTGGAGCGCCTGTCCGAACCGTCTGCCTCCATGTCCAACACCGATATCGAAATCGTCGTCGACGATCCGACTGCGCCGGAAGCCAATTCACCCGCGGTGACCAGCAATCGCGTCGTGGACGCTGTCGTGTCGCTCGTGTTGCTCGCGCTTGCCGTCACGCTCGGATGGGATAATTGGCGCACGGGCGCGGCCTGGGATGCGACCGGCCCCGAGCCGGGCTACTTCCCGTTCTACCTTTCGATCGTTCTTGGCGGCGCCAGCCTCTACGGGCTGTTTGCAGCGATCTTCTCGCGCAAGGAAGCTTCCGAGATCTTTGTGACACAGGCACAGCTTCGCCGGGTCATGGCGGTGTTCGTGCCGACGGTCTTTTTCTGTCTCGCCACGCAATTCCTTGGGCTCTATGTTGCGAGCTTCCTCTTGATCGCTGGCTTCATGCGCTTTGTCGGCAAGATCGCGGCGTGGAAGTCTCTGCTCACCGCTTTCATCTTCACCGCCGCGATGTTCGTGACGTTTGACATCGCCTTCGACGTCATCATGCCGAAGGGACCGCTCGAAGCGGCCCTTGGCTACTAATCGATCGGCGGGACCTTCAGTCATGGAAGCTTTTGGCCTGCTCCTTCACGGCTTCGCCGTTCTCCTCACCTGGAAAACGCTGTTACTGATGATGGTCGGGCTCGTGCTCGGCATTTTCGTCGGCGTACTGCCGGGGCTTGGTGGGCCGAATGGCGTGGCGATCCTGTTGCCGTTGACGTTCACGATGGACCCGACCTCGGCCATCGTGATGCTATCCTGCATCTACTGGGGGGCACTGTTCGGCGGCGCCATTACCTCTATTCTGTTCAATATTCCCGGCGAAGCTTGGTCTGTTGCGACCACGTTTGACGGCTATCCGATGGCGCAGCAGGGCAGGGCGGCGGAAGCGCTGACGGCTGCTTTCACCTCGTCCTTCATAGGCTCGCTGGTCGCGGTGCTCCTGATCACGTTTCTGGCGCCGATGATCTCGTCATTCGCGCTGAAGTTCGGGCCGCCGGAATTCTTCGCGGTCTATCTACTGACCTTCTGCTCCTTCGTCGGTCTTGGCCGCGAGGCCAGGCACAAGACCGTCATCTCGATGTCACTTGGTCTTCTGCTTGCCGGCGTCGGCATGGACACCGTGTCCGGCCAGCTCCGCATGACCTTTGGCTCTACCGAGCTGCTCCGCGGCATCAACTTCCTGGTCGCGGTCATCGGCCTGTTCGGCATCAGCGAAATCCTGCTGACAATGGAAGAGCGTCTGGCGCTGCGCGGCCATGCTGCCGGCATCAGCCTGCGCGTGGTGCTGTCGGTCTGGAAAGATCTACCGAAATACTGGGTGACGCTGGTGCGTTCATCCTTCATCGGCTGTTGGCTTGGAATCACGCCGGGCGGCGCGATCGCCGCCTCGTTCATGGGCTACAATCTCGCCAAACGCTTTGCCAAGGACCAGGACAGTTTTGGCAAAGGCCGTATCGAGGGCGTATTTGCGCCGGAGACGGCGGCGCATGCGTCCGGCACCTCAGCGCTGCTTCCGATGCTTGCGCTCGGAATTCCCGGATCTGGAACCGCCGCCATCCTGCTCGGCGGCTTGATGGTATGGGGACTTAATCCTGGGCCGCTCTTGTTCGTCGAGCACAAGGATTTCGTTTGGGGCCTGATTGCCTCGATGTATCTCGGCAACGTCGTTGGCCTGGTCCTGGTGCTGACGACAGTGCCGATCTTCGCCTCGATCCTGCGCGTCCCGTTTGCGGCGGTTGCACCGATGATCGTGGTGTCCTGTGCGATCGGCGCTTACGCGATCCAGAATGCGATGTTCGATATCTGGCTGATGCTGGGCTTTGGCGTGGTCGGTTACGTCTTCAAGAAGATCGGCATTCCCTTGGCGCCGTTCACGCTCGCGCTTGTGCTGGGCAACCGTGCGGAGGATGCGTTCCGGCTATCGATGATCGGCTCCGGCGGCGATATGAAGGTGTTCTGGTCGAACGGGCTTGTCGGTTCGATCACGACGCTCGCAATCGTCCTGTTGTTCTGGCCCTTGATCGACATGGCGCTTAGCGGCGCCACTCGCCGGCTGCGGCCGGCGAAGGCGTAAAGCCTCACACGACTTTGCGCTGCCTGAGCTCGGCGATCTCATCCTTGCTGAAGCCGAACTCCGCCAGCACTTCGTCGGTCTGCTCGCCGAATTCCGGCGGGCGCGCCGCCATGGTGCTTGGCGTCCGTGACAGTGTCACCGGTTGGCCCACCAGTCGGATGTGGCGGTTCTCTGCGTTCGCCACGTCCTGGGCGATGCCGAGATATTTCACTTGCGCATCCTCGAACATCTGGTCGATGGAATAGATAGGGCCGCAAGGCACGCCGGCCGAGTTCAGCTCGTTGACCCAGGTCTCGGTGGATTTCTTCTGCGTCAACTCGTTGATCCTCGCATTGAGCGCGTCGCGGTTCTTGGAGCGTGCCGGCGCCGTGGCATAGTCGGGATCGCTGATGAGTTCGGGCGCCCCGATCGCCTGTGCGCAGCGTTCCCAGATGCGTCCGCCTGTCGTGGCGATGTTGATGTAACCATCCGACGTCTTGAACACGCCGGTGGGGATCGACGTCGGGTGGTTGTTCCCGGCCTGCTGCGCCACTTCCTTTTCCATCAGCCAGCGCGCGGCCTGGAAATCCAGCATGAAGATCTGCGCCTGCAACAGCGAGGTTTGTACCCATTGACCCTCACCCGATACGTCGCGTTCCAGGAGCGCCGTGAGGATGCCGATCGCACAGAACAGGCCGGCGGCAAGGTCGGCAACGGGGATACCGACCCGCATTGGGCCGCCGCCGGGCGCGCCGGTCACTGACATCAATCCGCCCATGCCCTGCGCGATCTGATCGAACCCCGGGCGTTTATGGTAGGGCCCGTCCTGGCCGAAGCCGGAGATGCTGCCATAGACAATGCGCGGATTGATCTGGCGGAGACTCTCGTAGTCGATGCCGAGTTTGGCTTTGACATCAGGCCGGAAATTCTCAACCACAACGTCAGCCTGTTCGGCTAGCCGCTTGAATACTTCGAGGCCTTTCGGATCCTTGAGATTGAGCGTCATCGCGCGCTTGTTGCGGTGCAGGTTCTGGAAGTCCGAGCCATGCCGTGGGCCGCCCGGTTGCTCGCCGCCGGCGTCCTCCGTCAATGCATCGATCTTGATGACATTGGCACCCCAGTCCGCGAGCTGCCGCACACAGGTGGGGCCGGAGCGGACGCGGGTGAGGTCGAGAACTGTGAATCGGGACAGGGCTTGCGATGCATGCGGGACGGGCATTACGAGGAGCTCCGGATAGAACGGCGGCGCTACAATAGCGCCGGACAACCTCCCGGCAAGGTCTGCCTCCCGCCAGCAACGGCATGGCGGACTTGATGTTTTGAGTGGCTTGGCGGGGATCGTAAGGGAAGGCGGCCGGGATTTGCTTTAGGGACACCCCGCAAGGCCGGGTGCGCTTTTCATATTCGGGTGGCTGCTCCGCGCCAGTGGCCTCTGTGGTCCATGAGAGGCCGCTAGCCGCATGTTTTGGCACGAGGGCCAAGTATCGACATCCCATCGGGTTGCTGCTAGCCCCCCTCTGTACGCCAAAGGGGTCCCCGGACTTGATCGAAGAGCCAAACGCGCGCGGCAGAGAGAACGTCCCCGCGGGCATTTCGCCCCCGACCCGGGCACGACGGCTGCTTGCGGGTTGGTCCGCCAGCATTTTCCAGATGGTGCTCGGGATCATCCAACAGGTCGCGCTGGTTCCTGTCTTTCTGCATTTCTGGAACGGCGAGGAGCTGGCCGCCTGGTTTGTCATCTATGCGATCGGCAATCTTGTGCTGGTTGCTGATGCCGGCCTGCAGCTTCGTGCCATCAATCGCTTCTTCTCATTCAAGTCCAGCGTTGATTGCGACGGCCGCACCACGACATTCTATGCTGCGATAATGCGGCTCTACCTCTGGCTTAGCGTCGTGCTCGTCGGTCTGGTGCTGGCAGCGGCGCTGGCTGTTTCGCCGTCCACGGTGTTCCGGTTCGAGGCGATCGAGAATTTCGATGCTGCCTTTGTGGCGATGACGGCGGGCATGCTGCTCACGCTTCCGGCGGGTCTGGTGTCGGCACTCTATCGGGCGCGGGGCCTGTACGGCCGCGCTGTCTGGTTGCAGAGCTTCGGAACGCTGATCGGACAGGTCGCGCAGTTGGTTGCTATTGTCGTGACAGCGAGCTTGTTTGCCGTCACGTTCGCCTATGTCGCGATGCAGATATTGATTGCGGTCTATCTGATCACCATCGATGCGCCGCGCTTGCATCCATTCCTGCGCAAGGCGCGGGGCAGACGTCCCATGCGCTGGATAGTCGGTCAGCTACGCAAGGCGGCGCCGTTCGGAATCGCTGGCGCGACCGAGCTGGCGCTGATGAACCTCCCGGTGCTCCTAGTCAGCGCGCTGGTAGCCGATCGCGTCGCTGTCGCACAATGGGGATTGATCCGCGTTGCGGCTGGGCTATTGCGGGCGCTCTGCCTGCAGGTAACTCTTCCGCTGGCTGCTGAACTCGGCCACGACTATGCTGTTGGTGCGACCGAACGGTTGCGCGCGCTCTATGCCCGCGGTTCGGTATTTGTGGCGGTGCTCGCCAGTGCGGTCGTGTCGGGACTGTTGCCGTTTTGGCCTGATTTCTTCGTGCTCTGGACCCGCGGCGCCATTCCCTACGATCCGTTGCTGGCAAAGACGATGCTGATCGGCACCAGCGTGGCCGCGCCCGCGATCTTGGCGTTAAGCTATGCCAATTACAGCAACCGGGCCGATCTTCTCGTACGCAGCAAGGGGCTGCAGATCATTGTCTTTCTCGTGCTATCGCTGCTGCTGATCCCTCAACTGGGCCCGCTCGGCGCGGCGGCCGCGATCGTGGCGAGCGATCTGCTGGTTCAGTTCGGTCTGTTGACGCTTGTCATCATGCGTCAAACGCTCATGCATCCGTTCCGTCACCTGGCGTTTCTGGCGGGGGTAATGGGTGCGACGATAATCGCAGGCTGGGGGTTGGGAATTATGATCCGCTCCATGATATCCTGGACCGGCATGCAGGGCTTCTTCGCGGAATGTGCGATCTGGCTGGTGGTTGCAGGAGTGGCGGCGATCCCGTTGCTGATCGGAAATATCCGCGAAAAGATAATCGCGACGATCCCCCGATAGGATCGTCCGCGGTCCTCAATAGATCCGAGGGTAGCGGCGGTACCGCAGTCTCAGAAGGTGCTGCGCGAACTCGCGATGTCCGTCGTCAATCTGGCGCGCAAAATATTCGAGCCTCTCTTTGCCCGCTGTGGTGAGCCGGGCGCGTTCCTCGGGTAGGCTGGCCTTGACGATGGCTTCCGCCAGCGAAGCGGGATTGTCGTAGTCGAACAGGATGGCGGCATCGCCGGCTTGCGCCTTGAAGGCTTCGGGATAGATCACGGGCGTACCGACCGACCAGGCTTCGAGCGGCGGCAGATTGGTCGGACCGAAGTAGCTTGCCATCACTAGCGCCGCTGCGTTGCGATAGAGCGGGCCGAGTTCGATAGAGGGAACAAAGCCGAGGATACGCACGCGGTCGCCAAGGCCGAGTTGCGCGGCTAAGGCTTCGATTGCGCTACGCGAACCGCGATCCGATCCACATAGCACCAGCGTTGTCTGTACCCCGTGCTTCTGCAGCAAACTCATCGCCAGCAGGATGGTTGCGTGATTTTTATGAGACCAGAACTGGGCGGGGTAGAAGAGATAGCCGGGCTCAAGCCCGTACTTGCGCAGGATCGCGCCGTCCGCATCCGTTTGCTCGCCAGCCTCACTCGACCGTGTCACATAAGGCGATGGCGAAAACGGGATACAAACCGCACGATCCTGTTCCATCGCATAGCGACGGCATAGCGCATCAATCACCTCTTTGGCATTGGCGACGACCAAAGCTGCCTTGGTGCTGGCGCTGCGAAAGACGATTTCGCGGCGTTCGAACTCGGCGAATTCGCGCGCCTCGTCGAATTCCGGCGAATCGCGGTGGCAACCGTCGAATATCGTGATGATGAAGGGCAGCTTGTAGAGCACGAGTTGCCAGTTCGACGTCGTCAGGAAATAGACGATGTCGACATGCTCCCGGATCAGCCGCTTCTCAAAGGGCGGACACAGATGCAACGCGTACTGCAGAAGATCGAACCATCCGCAGTATTTCAGGAAGAGGAATAGCCGGTCGAACCAGCCAATCCGCAACAACTTGGCCTCGATGCCGAGCTCAGCCAGTATGGCGATATTGTTCGGCTGAGTAGTGAAGACGGTCACACCAATGTCGGCCGTCTTCGCCCAGCCGCGCAGCCATGTGATATCGCTAAGCCCTTGCTGGAAGCCGCCGCCAACCTCGAGCGGCAACTCCAGCACGACGCCAACGTGAAACTGCCTCACGGTTGAACCGTCTTTTTTCTGGCGATAGAATAAGCTGCCCAGTCTCGCGAGTTCGGCGGGCTGGTCGTCGACAGCCACGCATAGTGACCGATTGGTTCGAAACCGGTCGCGCCGAGAAGCGCCTCGACCTCGAACGGAAACCAGTAGCGGAGGTGGTGTGCTTCGTCGATCCGATGGATCGTCGATTGCGCAATGTCCTCGCAGAACAGCGTGTAGTTGACCTGAACGGTCGCGCTGGCCTCATTATGGTTGGATTGGGCGATCCGGGTGACGCGCAGTGGCGCGCGTTCAACGACCTTGACACGGGTTTCAACGCCTTGCGCGAGTACGGCGCCGCCATACCAATAGTCGAACAGGAGAATACCGCCCGGCTTGAGTGCGATGGCCGCACTCGCCAGCATGTTCTGAAGTCTTCCCCGGCTGGTCTGGTAGCTTGCCACATGGAACAGGGCGACCGCGGCGTCGAAATCCCGCTCCGGGCCGGATTCACAGACGTCCCCCTGCCGGAATCGAACGTGTTCCGAACCGCCTCCCGTGCGCGCCTCGGCCCGGCGGATCATGTCTGCGCTGATGTCGACCCCGGTGACTGTCCATCCCATGCGCGCGAATTCATGGGCGTGTACGCCGGTGCCGCAACCGAGATCGAGCAACGTACCGGGCGTAGCGCCATGACGACGGAGTTGCACGTCCACAAAGGATGCTTCCGCGGCATAATCTTTGTCCTGATAGAGGAGGTCATACCACGGCGCGTAGCGTTCGAAGGCGCTCAAGCAAGGATCTCCTTCAGCGCCTGTGCGGATCGCACGATCTGGTCGTCCGTCAATCCAAGGCCGCTCGGGAGATAGAAGCCGCGGCGCGCGATCCGCTCCGCGTGAGGATGCGAGTCGCTCGCGAACAGGCCGGCTCTGCGCAGGACGGGCTGTTCATGCATGCACCAAAAGAAGGGACGGGTGCCGATGCCCTTGCCGGCAAGCCGGCGCATCGCTTCCTTGGCGTCGAACTCGACCGCGTCTTTCAGGACGACGCCGTACACCCAATAGACGTTGTCAGCGTAATTGGTGCGCGGGACAGGGCGCTGGATCAGATCGACCGCTTCCAGGAGCTCGTCATAGCGTCGGCCGGTCCGGCGCTTGATATCGATCATCTCGCCCAGCCGTTCGGTCTGGGCGACGCCGAGCGCGGCCTGCAGATTGGTCATGCGCGCGTTCCATCCAAGCTCTTCATGGACGAAACGCTGCTCGGGCTTGAAGCAGAGGTTGCGGAGGCTGCGCAGCCGGTCGGCGAGTTGCGCGTCATCGGTCAGGATCATGCCGCCTTCGCCCGTCGTGACGTGCTTGTTCGGATAGAAGCTGAACGTGCTCGCGTCTCCAAAGCTGCCGCAGGGCTGGCCGCGATAAGTCTGGCCGTGCATCTCGGCAGCGTCCTCGATCACGCGAAGGTCATGCTTGCGCGCAAGTTCAAGGATCGGGTCGAGGTCGACCGGCAGGCCGTAGATGTGCACCACCATGATTGCGCGGGTTTTCGGGGTGATCGCTGCTTCTACTGCGTCCGCGGTCATATTCCAGGTGTTCGGATCGCAGTCGACCACGACGGGAACAAGTCCGGCGCGGATCACCGCGGATGCGCAACTGATGATCGTAAACGTCGGGATGATGACTTCGCGGCCAGGCTCGAGCGAAAGCGCGTGAACGGCAATATCGAGCGCAACGGATCCGTTGGTGACGGCAATGCCGTGGCGCCGTCCCGCGATCTGCGCCATCGCCGCCTCAAACCGCGGAATGAATGGGCCTTCCGAAGATATCCATCCGGTGCGAACGCACTCGGCCAGATATTCAGCTTCGTTTCCGTTCAGGAGCGGCGTGTTGACTGGAACGAAATCCTGGGTCACGCAACCGGACCCTTGATCCGCCTCACAGCCGCTGGCGCCTCGGGGAAGCGCGTCTTGTCGCCTTCGCCCGCGTAGGGGCCCTGCTTGATTTCAATCATCTCGAGCGGTTCCAGCACCTCGAATCCGTGCGCACCGCTGCACAGAAGAATGATGTCCCCGGCCGAGAGCACGCGGCTCTCCAGATATTCTTCGCTCTCGGTGTAGAAGTCGACCTGCAGCTTGCCTTTCTGGATCACCAGCACTTCCTGGGTGTAGTGAACCTCGCGCGTCACCTTGTTGTGCCGATGCGGCGCAATGCTCTTGCCCTTGGGGTGGCTCATATAGGCAAGCTGCTGCGACAATTCGGGTGTGGAGAAAAACGTGATCCCCGGTTCCCGAAAGGAGGCGCGAACGATGATCGCGTAGAGCTGATCGTTAAAGCGACAGTGTTCGACGCTATCCATCGGCTGGCCGAAAAAGGTGAGTAAAATCAACCGCAAAGCGGCTATTTTGAGGGCAATGTGGCTGCTTTGCCCCCCGGCGTCAAGGAAATATTCCGTCCATCCCGTCGCGCCGGATAGTCACGAATTTTCGACGGCGGCTAGGATTGCGCGGGTACGTTCGCGGTAATTATGCGCCTTCAGCGTGCGGCGCTGACCGGCAGCAGCAATTTCCTTTCGTGCTGCATCGTCCGCGAGATATCGGTCGATCTTTTCAATGCACTCGTCGATGGAGCGCCATGCCACGACTTCGCGGTCAAGGTCGAACAGCGTGTGCAGATTGTCCTTGAAATCCGTAAGCAGGAACGTGCCGACGCCGGTCGCTTCGAACAGCCGCACATTTCCGGCCTCCTGGCCGGCCATGTCGATGTGGGAGTTCAGCGTGATGCGCGACCGCCGTAGGGCCTGATACATCTCAGTGCCCCAGGCTTCGCCTTGAAAACAACGATGCAGGGGAGAGGAGGCGGGGAGGCCCGGCGCGATGTTGCCGAACAGCTTGAGATCGTAACGCGCGGCAACTGCCTCCAATAGCGCGATCCGTTGCTGATGATCGGCCGAGACGGTGCCGACGAAGGAGATGTCGATGTCCGGCGCCGGCGCCGGCGGCAGGGCATCGAGGGTGGTGGGCTCGAAGGCGAGATGGCTGACCTCTGCGCGGACGCCGCGGCCCCGAAAAAACTCGACTGTGGCTGCCAGCTGGGAGATCAGCAGGTCATAGACGCGCCAGTCCTCGCCGCGGGTCGGCGAAATCCCGATCTGGCCAATCAGTATAGGCTTGCCGATCCCCTTGATGCGGCGCATCAGCGTGGTATCGATGTGAAACGTGTCCTGGTTTAGCACTAGGTCCGGCCCAAAATCCTCGATTTGAGCGAGCAGAATTTTCTCCCCCTGCGCATCGAGCTTTGAGCTAAGCCCGATTTTCCGGGCGAATGGCCTCAACATCGGCTTGAACGGCGCGGCCGCCTGCAGCAGCCATGCGGGAAGTCTGTTGCTGGCGCCCATCGCTGGCTCGGTCGCGGCCACGAACATGCCATGCTCCCGCGCCCAAACTGTCTGCAGCCAGGAGTTGTTGACGTGGATCTCCGCCGCAGAATGGCCCTGCGCGGCGAAATTCCTCGAGTAGAAGTCGGCCACGCCGAACAGGCTGTTGTTTCGCGCCGCCATTTGGGTGGCGTAGGGCGCATTCTCGAGCCCCGACTGGCCGCGATAGAGCCAGGCTAGGAAGCGCGGGTAGTCGGCGTTGAGGATAAGAATACGCATATCTCGGCTAAGCCACAGGGTTGTCTGTCACGTACGAACCGGCACGCCAGACACTGACCCAACGAGCGGCGTCTGTTCTGTGAATATCGAGCGCGGTGTTAGATACCAAAGCAGGAAAAGAAAAGCGGCGCCGTGCGAAAGCATGGTTGTCGTCAGTGGAACATTCAAGAGAATCTGAGGGAAGATCGAGCCCGAGATCAGGACGAAGCGGGGAGGAAGGCCCGCAGAAAGGCGATTGGCAAAGGCGATCACAAGTCCGCAGGCCAATACCGGAATTGGTGCCAACAGGGGGCCGACCGAGGCGATCCCTTCAGTCGAGAACAGTGAGGCATTGAAGTTGCCGAGACCGTAAGCCTTTTGCATTACTTCGCCCAACTGTTCCTGATACGGACATGAGACGAAGGCCTTCGCAAAACTGATTTGGCAAAAATAAGTGAAAGGATGGCTGAAGAAAAAATCGTTGTACACATCCATCGCATTTGAGGGCGTTGCGATCATCCGCAAATTGACGATTTCGAGATAGCGCATGTCCTGCACATCGAAAACGGCGTACAAAACGATCCCGGCAAGCAGCGGCAGGAAGAGCGAGATTACGACCGCAATCCGGCAGTCGAACAGGCGCGTTAGCACAGCCATGACTAAAAGCCACGCCGGTGCGAAGAAAGCGATCTTGTTCAGAGCAATCGGGTAAAATAGCAGCAGGAGGGCAAGCGTAGCGCCGGCTCGCCAGTAGTTTTCTCGGACTGCGAAGCAAGCAAAGGCGAAAGGCAGCAGCGAGTTCGAAATAATTCCAACCCAATAGATGAGTCCAGTCGGCATATTAGCTTTGCCGCGGAAATCATACATGTGCTTCAGCGAGACTATCTTGAAGCCATAGCTTGCGCAGATGACGATCGTGCCCACGCCAAGTATGAGGATCAGAGTTTGCACGCGATCAAAGGTGGCTTCCGAAATCGTGAACCTTTGTTGGATTGGGGATGTGACAAACAACGCTGGGATCAGGAACGCGACCATTGACAGAACGGCAGAGGCTCCGCTGAGCCAGTGATTGTACTCAAAGCGGGAAAAGCAGTTCAGCCAGAGATATCCCAGCACCATGGTGTAGAAATTGAAGCCGAGAAGATAGCCGAAGCTGAACGGAGCTTTCAGGAAAAGGAACGAGAGGGTGGCAAATGCGGCAATCGTCACGATCGCCCCGTTAAGCAGTGCCGGATCATAATAGATATGATAGAAGCCATAGTTACGGCTGAGGTAGGCGAGCGAAATGCAGCAAGCGATGACATGCAAACCGATCAGCAAACCTAGGCTCACGCGCGTTGAAATCTTGTCCGCTGGCACGTTGGTATTCGCACGCATTAAGCAATCCTACCGCAGGTTCAAGATCCAGTAGACGGACGCAGCTCGTGCAGCTTGAAGATCCGAGACTTCGGCTAACTTTGCAAATGGCCACGTGTAAATGGTTGTCACGGCGCCACCAAATCGTTGTAAAGCTGGACAATCGCGCTTCCGATGATCCTAGCTGAGAACCTCTCAACGACAACTTGCCTTGCTGCTTTACCGTATCGTGCTCGCAAATGTGGGGATTCAGCAAGCCGTACAATTGCCTGCGCTAGTGCGTTTGGGTCTTCAATTGGCACGAGTAGACCTGTCAGGTCGTTGTGAACAATTTCGCGGCAACCCGGGGCATCGGTTGCGATCAGTGGGCGGCCGCACGCGGCTGCCTCCATCAGGGCCCCCGGCAAGCCCTCGCGATGCGACGGCAGCACTGCGATATGACAGGTGCGCCACAACGAGACAATGTTGTCAATGTGCCCGAGCCAGGTGATACCGGAGTGATGCGTCCACGCTTCGACTTCGTCGCGCGGAATCGACGCAGGATTGGCCGGATCGGGATTGCCCGCGATGATGAGCTTGAAGTCGTATCCTCGGCTGCACAAGATACCATGGGCCGATACCAGTGCGCGGATGCCTTTGTCGACCAAAAGTCGTCCAGCAAATCCGATCGTGATCGGGCCTTCCGGTTCGCGCAGGGGGGTTAAAGCCTCGGTGTCAACGCCGGATCCGGGGATCAGCGTCATGCGGTCTGGCTTTACGCCGAGCGCAAGGAGAGCTTCGCGGTCATCAGGATTTTGGACGAGGATGGTGCTGTGCTTTCGGTTCAATAACCGTGGTAGGAGGCGCGCCATACCTTGTTTCAACAGTCGCGACCGCCACCCCGCTGAGGTGAAGATGTAACCGAGCCCGGTGATCGCGTTGACCATGGGAAGATTTTGGCCGAGCGCGGCCACTGAGCCGAAGACGCAGCATTGCAGGCCGGAGTGATGCACTATGCTCGGCTGGATCTTCCTTTCGAGCTGCCGAATCGCTTTCAGCGTCGGCATTGCTGCAAGCGGCGATAACCCGCCGCGCTGGAAGGGAATCCGGTGCAGAAGAAATCCTTCCGCCTCGATAGCGGCGGCGCCGCTGTTCACATTGGTTGCTACATGTACTTCAAATCCCGCGTCGCGGGCCGCTCGCGCCATAGGCAGGCGATTGAGCAGGAACGCAAAATCCTCGTTGACCACATAGAGGACGCGGCGCCGGGGATTGGTTGCTCCTGTTGTTATCATTTGTTAGGGACGGGTATTGTCTCTGTTTGCCGAAGAGGCGCTGTCCGGCCACGGCCGGGTTCCGAACATACCACGGAGGCCACGCGTGACGCGAGCGGCAGCTGCCGACGCGAGATCGCCGACACCGAGAACTTGCGCCGCGGTGTGCCAGTGCCCAAGCCACTACATTGTTCGGGACCGACACCTTCGCCTCGTGGAAACAGTGGATCAAGACCCCACGTGGCCGTATTCGGGATGGTAGTCGTCGCCGCGGCCGTGGAGATTGGTCGGCATGACCCCGAAGAAGCCTGAGCCAGCGCACGCTTGCCATGAGCGGCTCCTGCCTCATCTTAGCGATGGCAAAGGCTTTGGGCCGAAGCGAACCAAGTCGAGCTAAAGCCTCGTCCCAATATTGTCAACTATGTGGCTCCATCGATTGTTGGCACAGCCTAAAAACTCTGAGCGCGCCTACTTTATTTTTTCTGGAGTCCCGAGTATTTTCGGAAAATTCCTACAAACGAGTTTAACGGGCTTATCCCTGCAGCGGTCGATTGGCTAGTCCGAACCAGTCAGCACATGAGAGAAATGCGACTGCAATGAACCTGACGCCATCTACCGTCTCATCGCAGTTAGCCAACAAGCGGAAGCGGGAACTTCTCCAGCACGTTGAAGTCAATCTGGACGCGCAAGATCGCGCCAGCCGATTCAATCGCGCCTATCGCGAGGACGATCGGAAGTTCATGCGGTTTCTGATACCGCCAGGCAAGCGAGTGCTCGAACTGGGTTGCGGCAGCGGGTCACTGCTGGCCTCCCTGGAGCCATCCTACGGGGTCGGCATCGACTTTAGTTCAAGAGCAATTGCGAGGGCCAACGAACTCTACCCCCACCTCCACTTCATTCTAGGTGATGCTGAAGAGCCTGCAACGCTCGGCTTCATCAAAGGGCCGTTCGACTATATCGTCATCGCAGACACCATCGGCATGTTCGAGGATATCGATGGAACATTGCGACTGGTGCATCGGTTGTGTGAGCCGTCAACGCGGATCGTCATCGCCTATTACTCGCACTTGTGGGAGCCGGTCCTAAAAGCAGCCGAGGTGCTGCGGTTGCGACGCAAGCAGCCGAAGATAAACTACATTGCTACGGCGGACTTCATCAATCTGATGGATCTCGCTGATTTCGAGGTCATCAGCGGCGAGCATCGGCAACTGCTGCCGCAGCGATGGTTAGGATCGGGGCCCTTCATCAATCGCTTCATCGCGCCGCTGCCGGGAATTCGAAAGTTGTGCTTGCGCACTTATCTGGTCGGACGTCCAGTGCGGCAGTTTCCGGACCGCAAATATTCCGTCAGCATCGTGGTTCCCTGCCGCAATGAGCGCGGCAACATCGAAAGCGCGATATTGCGCATGCCGCGGTTTGGCAGTGATCAGGAGATCATATTTGTTGAGGGCAATTCTTCCGATGGTACGTTCGAGGAATGTGAGCGCGTGCGCGACGCCTACAAGGACCATTGGAATATCAAGGTGCTGAAGCAGGACAGTAGGGGCAAGGGCGACGCGGTGCGCAAGGGCTTTGCGGCGGCCAGCGGCGACGTCCTCATGATCCTCGATGCCGATCTCACCATGCCTCCCGAGACGCTGCCGAAATATCACGCGGTGATCGAGACCGGGAAAGCGGAGTTTGTCAACGGCACGCGACTGGTCTATCCGATGGAAAAGGAGGCAATGCGGCCGCTCAACTTCATCGCCAACCGCTGCTTCGCCTATTTATTCAGCTATCTCGTCAACACCCGCCTGACGGATACGCTGTGCGGCACCAAGGTGTTGCTGCGCAAAGACTATGAAGTGCTGGCGAAAGAGCGCGGCTATTTCGGCGATTTCGACCCGTTCGGCGACTTCGACCTTATTTTTGGCGCAGCAAAGCTGAACCTAAAGATCATCGAGACGCCGATACACTACAAAGCGCGCATCTTCGGGGAAACCCAGATATCTCGCTTCCGCGACGGCTGGCTGTTGTTGAAGATGGTTTGGTTCGCCTATCGAAAGCTGAAAGCCGTCTGATCGAGAGGACACGATCATAAGACGAGACTTGGTTCGTATACGGCCGAGTGCTTCAGATTTGAGTCATGGAACGCAGCGAGCAGCGGCCTAGGCGAGGTCATCTTTGAAGTAGATTTTTTCGCAAGGGATTTCTTTGAGAAATTGTCTCCGTGTAAAGTTGAAGCGTGCGCGCGACCATTCTGGATATGCTGTACTTCGACACGATCCTCAGACGCGGATCAGCGCAACCCGCATGGTTTGCGGAAAGAATGTCGGCGACGGCGCGCCCCATCGCTTCCGGATCTTTCGGTGGTACGATGCGCCCAGACGGTCCCACGATGCGTTTCACATCTCCAACATCAGTGGCCACCACCTGCAATTCGCTGCTCATCGCTTCGGCCACAACGTTTGGAAAGCCCTCACCGAAGGCGGACGGCAGAATAAACATGTCGGCCGCTGAATAAGCATTCTCGATGTCGCTCATTCTGTCCATTAGTTGCACTCGACTATCGAGACCAAGTTGGCTGATCTTAGATTTCAACTCTGACTTTGCTTGCTCAGGCCCCGCTCCGATAATCACAAGAAGCGAATTGATCGGCCAGTATCGAATGGAGCGTAGCAGCGTCTCTTGATCCTTCATGGGATCTATTCTTCCTACCGAGAGGCAGAGTCTCTCCGGCTCAGGTATTTTCCAGAGCGCGCGTAACCGCATCCGTTGATCGAGGCGTCGTCTGAAGCGCTCTGTATCGATGCCATTCTCAACAACCTCAAAGCGTTTGGGGCGAAGACCGCGGCCAATGTGCGCGCGAACTCCGGCGTGTGAATTTGCAATCGCTAGATCGCAATACGGAGACAAAAAGGCTTCGAGCTTGGCGCATAGCCTGTTGAATGTGTCATAGTGGCTCAAGTCTATATCCGAATTTCTTATCCCCCAGACCAAACGGGTTCGTCCGAGTCTTGGCCGAAACAAGGAGCCAATAATGTTTGGCGTCGTGAGGAACGTTTGGAGTATATCGGGACGGAAGGTGCTGATGACCTTGGAAAGGGTCAGGAAAAAACCCGCGACATCCCACCTTCCTCTTTTCTGAAGTGGAAAAATTTTGACGTCGGATGCGGCCAGCTCGCCCTCGAGCTCGCCGCCCGGGTACATGATGGCAATGCCGACCTCGTGTCCGAGCCCTGCCATGGAGCGCGCCATTATGGAAATTTGGCGCTCGGCGCCTCCCACCGCTAAATTCCCTGTGAGAATAAGGATTCTCATTTCGATAAGAAAAACCGTTGCATTTCCGCGACTAGACGGTAGATAAAAGGAGGCAGGACAGCAACTTGAAGTTTTTTGCGCACGACAATGCAATTGCGAGAGCATTCGCAACGGCCGTAATTTGCATTGCCACGAGCCGACAGCTTCCGTGGGCCTTTCTGCGCGAACTGTCCCCGCTCCAGCGCCCGTTGCGTCCCGAACTCATTTCGCGTATCAGATCAAGGCGTTACCGCGCAACTTTGGAATGTGTTTCGGCGACTTCCGTGGGTGAGCGAGCCTCGTTGTGCGTCGGCGAGATCCTTGCTCGGCGTTTGGCCGGCGAATCGGGACATTTAAGAGCTGACACATGATGAGAAAGATTCTCAGTAGCAGGTTTGTTCTTAAAGTAGCTCGCGAAGCTCTTCCCCACCGCTTCCGTCAGAAAGTCGGCGAGATCGTCCTTCCAAAGCCGACCGAAGCGCATTTTCAGGCGATGCTTGCTGACATGGCCTCGGAGAAGGCCATTCCCGGCCGCGTGGTCCTAGTCTGCGGCTCCCTCCAGCCGGGCGGGGCGGAGCGGCAGGTTGCCAATAGTCTCGTAGGACTCGCTCCGGTCCTTGGCAATGAAAATCTGACGCTTCTTTGCGACTATCTGCACGCTGGCGCGAAGGAGCGATATGATTTCTACTTACCCCACGCGCGCAGATCTGGGGCCACCGTTCGCGAAATCCGAAAGGATTTCGCCGCGAAGGATCCGCTTCCGCCAAGCTTTGAGAAAGCGGCGCGGCTCCTACATCCTGGCCTCGTAGCCGATATCGCTGCTCTATTTCACGAATTCCGAGTTCTGCAGCCGGAGGTCGTCCACGCGTGGCTCGATTGGAGCAATGTCCGGGCTGGCCTCGCGGCGCTGCTTGCCGGAGTACCACGAGTGCTTCTATCGGGCCGCAATTTGAGCCCGCGGCACTTTGCACTGAATGCGGACTACTATCATCCAGCTTACCGGGCTTTGCTCGAGTGCGGAGATCGGATCGTTTGGCTGAACAATAGCCAAGCCGGAGCAGCCGACTATGCTGACTGGCTGTCCATTCCTGCTGGGCGTATCCGGGTCATTCGAAATGGCGTCCAGTTTGAGGAACAAATGCGACCCGAACCGGAACATTATGGCGAACTCCGGGCCAGATGGCGTATTCCCGCCAACGTACCGCTGATTGGCGGCATGTTCCGTTTCAGGCAGGAGAAGCGTCCTCTTTTGTGGATCGAGGCAGCGGCGCGAATTGCCGACGCGCTGCCGGACGTGCATTTCGTCATATTTGGCGAAGGTCCTATGCGTTCCGAAATGGAGACGCTAATCCGCCAATGCGGCCTCGGCGAGCGCGTCCAAATGCCCGGCGTCGTTTTGTCCTCGCTCGATGCTTTAGCACCCTGTGATCTCGTCCTTCTGACTTCGTCCGGTGAAGGAATCCCCAACGTGCTTTTGGAAGCGCAATGGCTTGGCGTCCCTGTCGTCACGGTCAATGCCGGTGGCGCCGGCGAGGCAGTGAACGATGGTACCACAGGGCTGGTCGTTGACTCGGACGACGTCACCGATATTGCGGCCGCCGTCCTAACTATTCTAAGAGACGCCGTATTGCGGGCCAAAGCTCGCAAGGCTGGGACAGCCTTCGTCAACGCAAGATACGGAATGGACCGTATGATCGCCGAAACACTCGCAGCTTACGAATTGCTGCCAACGGAATCGTTCAGCCCATCCATCAAGGCAGTGAACAGGATCAGTAAATGAGCGGTGGTCACGAGCAAGAGATCCGGGCTGGTAAGCGATTTCGCTTCGGCGGCAACTGGCGTCGTTTTCTGCGCGTACTCAACGCGGAGCGGATTCTCGAAGCAGAGAAATCATTGAAGGAGTTCCTACAGACGGACTCGCTTGCCGGGCGCACCTTTCTCGATGCTGGAAGCGGCAGCGGCCTGTTCAGCTTGGCAGCCCGGCAGCTGGGGGCCAACGTCGTCTCGTTCGACTACGACCCTCAATCTGTTGCCTGCACGACCGAATTGAAGCGTCGCTATTTCAACGGCGATGAGAATTGGCGCATCCTCGAAGGATCGGTACTCGATCCGGCTTTCCTCCGGTCACTAGGCACTTTCGACATCGTATATTCTTGGGGCGTGCTGCACCACACCGGCGCGATGTGGCAGGCCCTGGAGAACATCAAACTTAACACGCGGGTTGGCGGAAAGCTTTTCATCGCCATCTACAACGATTGCGGCGAAATCAGCCAATACTGGTTGAAGAAGAAGATCACCTACAACAAACTGCCCAGGCCATTGAAATTTCCATATTCCGTCGCGGTCTGGACGCCCGTCGAGGCGCGCTATCTGTGGCACTACTACAAAAACAAGAATATCCGCGGCTATTTCGGCCTCTGGTCGGAATACAAGAAGAGCCGCGGCATGAGCCGCTGGCACGACATGGTCGACTGGATTGGCGGATATCCTTATGAATACGCCACAGCCGAAGCATTGACCGCGTTCTACGAGAAGGACGGTTTCAAGTTGGACAAACTTTTGCCCAACGACGGCTATGGTTGCCACCAGCTTGTCTTTTCTCGAAATGCGTAACGCGGCGACCCTATGTGCGGATTGACCGGCTTCCTTCTGAGCGGGCAGATCGACGAGTCTATCGCCCGGCGTCGTCTGTCGTCGATGGCGGCCACGATACATCATCGCGGGCCTGACGACGAAGGCGTCTGGTCCGACGGGCGAGTAGGTCTCGGCTTCAAGCGTCTTGCTATCATCGATCTGACGCCGGCGGGACATCAACCCATGGGCAGCGCCGACGGCCAGGTTTGGCTCGTGTTCAACGGAGAGATCTATAATTTTCCGGAACTAAGGGCCGAACTGGAAGCCAAGGGGCACATCTTCCGCAGCCATAGCGACACTGAGGTGATCCTGGCTGGGTATCTCGCATGGGGCGAGAAGGTTTTGAGCCGACTGCGCGGCATGTTCGCCATCGCGCTCTGGGACGGCCGGACGCGCCGGCTTATGCTTGCTCGTGACCGTATCGGCAAGAAGCCGCTTTACTATGCTTTGACCGACCAGGGGCTGTTCTTCGGCTCGGAGATCAAGGCCATTCTCGCTTGGCCAGGCATTGAACGACAGGCCGACCTCGGCGCTTTGCACCTCTTTCTCAGCTACCAGTATATTCCGGCGCCGCAGACCGCTTTCCGCTCAATACGCAAGTTGCCTGCTGCGAGTGTTATGAGCGTAAGCCTTGACGCTGACGGCCGCCTATCTTCTCCCCAAATCGAGCGCTATTGGCGGCTCCCTGCACCGCGCCCAGCTAGCCGCGCTGGTTTTGATCCCAGAGCAGCTGCGGAAGAGTTGATTCATCGGCTTAAGGAAGCTGTGCAGATACGGATGATATCCGACGTCCCGCTCGGTGCTTTTCTCTCAGGTGGGCTCGACTCCTCCGCCATCGTGGCAATGATGGCGCAACAGAGCGGTGACCGCATCAAGACGTTCTCGATTGGCTTCGAGAATGAGGAATATGACGAGACCCGCTACGCGCGCATGGTGGCGGAGCGCTACAACACAGACCATCACGAACTCGTCGTGCGCCCGGATGCCGTCGCGATCCTGCCCAAGCTGGTCTATCACTACAATGAACCTTTCGCCGATCCGTCGGCTGTGCCGAGTTTCTACCTCGCGGAGCTTGCACGTCGGCACGTGACAGTCGCGCTCAATGGTGACGGTGGTGACGAGGCCTTCATGGGCTACGGCCGCTATGCTGCGATGCATGCGCTGTCGCGGATCGACAACCTGCCCAAATCGCTCCGCCAGATGGCCGCTGCCGCCCTTGGACGGCTGCCACTGCGCGGCGGCATGTCCTCGCGCGCGGCGAGTTTGGCCACGCTTCTGCGTTCCGCCGATCGGCCACGCCAGGATCGCTATTCTTTCACCATCACTGCATTCGCCGATGAGCACAAGACCCACGGATATGGCGAGGCGATGTGCCCTTATTTAGGTGAGTCTGCGCTTGATCAGTTCGCGCCTTTCCTGAACGAGGCGGAGACCCTCGTGTCGGGAGCTAACTGGGCAGACATTCATATCTATCTCCCGGATGATCTCATGGTGAAAGTCGATATTGCCACCATGGCTCATTCGCTGGAGAGCCGCTCGCCGCTGCTCGATCATGTCTTGCTGGAATGGGCGTTGACACTGCCCGAGAGCGCTACGATACCCGGCGGAACAACGAAAGCCATCTTCAAGAAGGCGATGGAACCCTTTCTGCCGCATGAGGTGCTTTATCGTCCGAAAATGGGGTTCGGCTGCCCCATTGATCATTGGCTGCGCGCAGAACTCAAGGAAATGGCCTATGACCTATTGCTGTCGTCGCACGCCCAAAGCCGTGGCATCATGGACCGCAACGCCGTACAAGTTCTGCTCGACGAACATTGTTCCGGATCGAACGCGCACCATACGCGGCTGTGGCCACTCTTGATCCTAGAGCTTTGGTTTCGCACGTGGATTGACGAGACCGGTATTGCTCGGAAGGAATCTTGAGGAATGCTGAACAGCTCCAAGTCGGTTTTGATCTCGCTGGATCCAAGTCGGATTAAGCTCGATCATGGCTATTGCTACGTTTACGAGCTCCCGTTGGATGCACCTTCGGGGGACAGCGAACACGATCCGTACAGCTCATCTGCCATCTTGTTCGAGAACGGTGTGGCACTCGGGCCGATGCACGTATCTCACGACAGTATCCGGGCTCATGGCAACGGTCGATTTTCGCATTGGAACGGGAATCTCTATTTTTCAAGTAGCGACAACACGACACCGCTTTCGGACAGCCGCTGCTATCATCTCTATATCCCCACTGATGTGGGCTCCGATCCAGAGTGGTCGCTAATCGACCGCGTCAGGACCTCATCTGAGGATGTACCGCTACAGGAGAGGTTCGATGCTGCGCGACGCGCTTTTCGTCGGATCTGGGGCAACATGCTGTTGCCTGATCATGGCCGACTGATCGACCACGATGATGAGTTTGCGCGGGAATTCGCCCGTCTTTCGCCAGATAACGATGTAACCGCCGAACGCAAATTCAACCTCAATGAGCTGTTCCGGCTCGTCTATTCGGTCGCTGGGGACGTTGCCGAGTGTGGTACCTATAAGGGGGCCTCTGCCTACTTTCTTGCACGCCACATCCAGCAGGCAGCACTCAACAAGAAGTTGCTTCTTTTCGATTCTTTTCAGGGTCTTTCTGAGCCCGAATCAATTGACCAGTCCTACTGGAAGGAGGGCGATCTAACATCTCATTTCGATGATGTTTGGCGTGCCTTGGCACCACTCGGTCCTACGTCCTTCGTCGAGCTTTATAAGGGATGGATACCAGCGCGATTTTCCGAGGTCGCCGACCGGCGCTTCTGTTTCGTCCATATCGATGTCGATCTCTATAGACCGACACTTGATTCCATCGCCTTCTTCTATCCGCGCATGAGTCCGCGAGGTGTGATCCTGCTCGATGATTACGGCTTCGTTTCTTGCCCCGGTGTGACCCAAGCAGTGGATGAATTCATGGCAGACAAGCCCGAACCGATCATAAACTTGGCCTCCGGCGGCGCATTCATAATGAGGGAAGAGAGATGAACGCTCATTTCGAGGGAGTTCCCGTTCGCAACCCGGATTTTGACGACGGGGTCGTCGTGTGGAACGACGAATTTTCTGGGCGCTACAAACCAGTCACCTATGCCAATCAGTTCGACGATCAATGGCGCCTTTTTCTCGAAGGCAAACAAGGTTTTCGCGATCACACCGGCGTCGAAGTCACTGATCCTTACGTTGATGATCGGATATTCGAACTCACCGGCGTGAAGGGAGTGATCGAGCGACGCAAATGGGGCGCTCTGTATCCTCTCGTCGCTGCCTGGCGTCGCTACACAGGCCTCGACGAACGGCGCGGGATCGGTGGGCGCCTCTATCTGAAGCCCAGTTTTCCGGTCGATTATTTTCAGGGTAAGCGTTGTCTCGACATCGGCTGCGGAGCCGGGAGATGGACGCGAACCATGATGTCGCTCGGAGCGACGGTTACGTCGGCCGATGTTTCGGAAAGCGCTCTTGCATCGACCCGACGTTTCAACGGAGACGTGCGTCGGCTTGATATCTTCGATATCGCCAAGCATCCCGAATTGATGGGTGTCTATGATTTCACCCTGTGCTGGGGCGTGATAATGTGCACACACGACCCAAAACGAGCGTTCGAGCGCGTCGCCTCCACGGTCAAGCCGGGCGGTAGCCTCTACACCATGGTCTACGCGCCCACGTATCACGCCTCGGACGCCGTCCGCGAGATGCGACGTCGCTTTCATCGCGAGTGTCGAACAGTCGAGGACAAGATCGCCTTTACATTCAAGGTCGCCCAGGATCCCCAAAATGCCATCAACTATCTGGACATGTTGAACACCTTCTACAATTGGACGATACCCGAAGAGGTCGTTCATGAGTGGTACAAGAAGGAAGGGTTTTCGGAGATCGTCACTTTGAACAAGGAGGAGCCGCATAACTGCGGTTGGCATGTTTTGGGACGCAAGCGGGCTGTTTGAGCGTGCTCCGCTTCCTCGATCCTATTGCCAATGTACGAGCATTTCTCCTTCTATGGCGCAGCATCAGGCAATATCGCGAATTACTTTGGGAGATGACCCTACGCGACGTTCTTGAGCGGCAGGCCGGATTGGCTTTCGGCGCTTTTTGGGTGATCGGACAGCCGCTCTTGATGATGCTGGTCTACGTCTTCGTATTTTCCTTCATCTTCGCGGTCCGCCTCAATGCTCACGATAGTGGATTGGGCTATACTGCCTTCTTGATGGCGGGCCTTGTGCCATGGCTCGCTTTTCAGGAAGCGCTGAGCCGGGCGCCGACCGTGATCCTCGAAAGCCGCAGCCTTGTGAAGCAGATCGTCTTTCCGATCGATATCCTTCCGCTCAAGGTGGTGCTATCCACCCTTGTGGTCCTGGCCATCGGGCTTGCCTTCCCGCTGGGTCTGATGCTCCTCAACGGCACGGCGCGGCCACTCTTCTGGCTTCTTTTGCCATTACCGATATTGAGCCATCTCGCGTTGGCGATTGGACTCACCTATGCGTTGGCAGCGGCCGGCGTTTTTCTGCGCGATACGCGTAATATCGTTCAGCTTTTTCTCATGATAGGACTTTTCCTGCATCCCATCCTCTATGCGCCTGGCATGGTACCGGCAAAGCTAGAACTTGTTTTCTATCTGAGCCCCCTGAGCCACAATATTTGGATGTACCACGATGCGGTCTCTGGTCATCTATCGCATCCATCGTCGTGGATTGTGGCACCTGCAACCGCACTTCTCGTCCTGGTGCTGGGCTATCGGCTCTTTCGCAGTCTCAGCCACATGTTCGGAGACGCGCTATGACCAGGATTGCGATTTCTGCAAGAGATGTCTCCAAGTCCTTCCGTGTCTACCAAAGTCCCGTCGACATGGTGCGCGAAGCGCTGACGGGCAAGAAACGACACCGGGATTTTGTCGCGCTCGATGGCGTCAGTTTCTTAGTCGGGAGTGGAGAGGTTGTAGGCCTCATCGGCCGCAATGGAGCGGGCAAATCGACGCTTCTCAAAATCGTCGCCGGCACGCTCGAGGCGACGTCCGGCCAGCTTGAGGTGAACGGCCGCGTCTCCGCCATTTTGGAACTCGGTACGGGGTTTAATCCTGAATATACGGGTCGCGAGAACGTCTATCTCGGGGGGCTGTGTCTCGGCCTCTCGCGGGAGGAGATCCGTGAGCGTGAGGCAGACATCATTGCCTTTAGCGAACTGGAGGAGTTCATCGATCGGCCTTTCAAGACGTATTCAAGCGGCATGCAAGCGCGGCTCACCTTCAGCGTGGCGACATCGATCGACGCCGATGTTCTCATCGTCGATGAGGCGCTTTCAGTCGGAGATGCAAAGTTTCAGCTCAAATCCTTTGATCGCATGCGCTCGTTTCGCGAGCGTGGAAAGACGATCTTGCTTGTCAGCCACGAATTGAATTCACTAACTTCGGTATGCGATCGAGCCATACTCCTCGACCGTGGGAAGGTCCTCGCCGATGGTGAACCAAACGCCGTTGGAAAGCTCTATCACGAGCTCCTATTCGCTTCCGGGCCCCGTCCAACAGTTGCGGGCTCCGTAGGCGCTGTTGTCCAGGAAGAAATGCCGCGTGAGCATCGCTACGGCGATCATCGCGCCATGATCACCGACGTTTGCCTTCTCGACCAAGATGGCCGCCCAAGCCAGCACTTGGAAGTCGGCGGAACGTATCTCATCCGATGGGAAATCGAAGCACGGGAAGACATTGACGACTATGTCCTAGGTTTATTGATCCGGACGCCGAAGGGGGTTGAGGTTTTCGGAACGGACACAGGTCTCTGGGCTCCGCAGGGTTTTCCCAACATTCTGCGCGCTGGCCATCGCTATTGCTTGGATGTTGCCTTCACCAATCGTCTTGCGCCCGGTCGGTTCTTTCTAACCGCTTCTATGGGAAAGAGCGACGGGACCAAAATCGACATGCGCTTCGACTGCTTGATGGTCGAAGTGGTGGCTGGGGCGCGCAGGCTTTACTCCAATTCCCTCGTCGCCATGGATATGCAGTTGGTGCGTACCGCGGAGACGATTGTTCCATAATCTAGGCAGAGCAGCTTACGGGCGTGGCGCGAATGGGCAGCGGATCGGCGAGTTCCGATGTTTGGCCTATGAGCGCTCTCACGCACGACGCAGGAAGCCGTCGATGTTCCACGTCACGTTCCTGCCAAAGAAGTCGCAAATGTCGCGATCGATAGTGAATTCGGTTCGCGATGATATAAACTCATCGATAGCGCGAAGTGGCCCACCGTTGAACTGTCTATCTGCATCCATCGGGGTAGCTATACCATCCTCGACCACCAAGTATTCACCTTTCCTAAGAACGCGAGCGCCATACTCAAGGGCGGCCTTGGACATCTCGTACTGATGGCCGGCATCATCGATAAGCAAGAGAGGGCGCGGAAGTGATGCAATCCAATCAGCGGGCCACGTCGCCATTAGATTTAGAATGTCACCTTGATAAAAGGTGATCATCGGGTTTTTTATGTCGGGCACGGGAGCTATATCCAGAGAATGAACGTGCCCATCGATGCCGAAGTTCATGAGGATGTCAGCGAACCATATTGCACTACCGCCATTTAATGTGCCGAGTTCCAGGATGGTCCGCGGTCGCTCGCGCCAGATCAGCATCTGGTAAAGTGCCATGTCGATCGGGTTCTTGCAGCACCAGATGCCTTTATAAGGGTATTTGAGA
The DNA here is from genome assembly GCF_055229415.2 of Bradyrhizobium sp. Leo114. NCBI lineage: Bacteria > Pseudomonadati > Pseudomonadota > Alphaproteobacteria > Hyphomicrobiales > Nitrobacteraceae > Bradyrhizobium > Bradyrhizobium sp. Leo114. Next base: position 103,701 of record NZ_JBUYEN020000027.1, read on the forward strand.
ACCCCGGCCTGAATGGCGAGAAATGTGGTCTTGTCCAGCACCGTCCGTTTTTCCGCCGACTCTTCAAGCAGTGCATGATAGCGGCGTCCGTTCTTTTGCGGGGATGATCCGTCGCTCGACGAGAAATAGAAATCATGACCCCAGTGCGAGTAGCGCCCGCAGCCTAGCTCTTCGATATCTTTATGAAGTGAGTGTGCTGGGCCTATCTCTGACCCGTCTTCGAAAAGTCGAGTTTGCGAGGACGAGGGGGCATCCATAGCGTCTCCGAATTGCGGGAGACGGGCTGTAAAGCAAAATCCAGATCGATGCACAAAGTCCGTAATCGGTAGGAGTTTTCCGTTCATCGAAGCGTACCCAGCTTAACGCGCAATCAGCTTACATAACCCACAACAGCAAAGGTAGTCTAGCTAGGCAGTTGTTGCGTTTTCTGTCAGAGCAACGCCCGTGAGCCGCCTTAACGCGGGCTGTGACGGATGCACGGGACGGACGAGACTGGAACTGTCGCCTCGGATCTATCCAGCCATCGCGGAATCCGTATGAACCGGCCGGCACGCGATCACGCGACAACAGGCACTTCCGTGTAGTACAATGAAGCAGCGTGCGCGAGATACGCTGAGGGGGCTCCAATAATGCCTTCGAATTTGTGTCCAGTTCATGCGCAAAAGCATGTCAAACTTGGCGAACGATTGGTACCCTCAAAAGGGGGTGTCATTCCTGCCGAGATAGGTTGGGAATAGAGATATTTCTTTGACAGTTCGATGCAACAGACTGATCGATCCCCGGCCAATATTCTGTTCGTCGTCAGTTCACTGAGCGTCGGTGGCACGGAGAGGCATCTTCTTTCGATATCCCGAGCGCTGCGATCACGTGGCTGGAATGTCGCGGTCTACAGCACCGGCGGCGAAGGTCCCTTGGCCAAGGATTTCCGCGTCGGTGGGGTGAGGGTAATACCGACGTCACCTTTGTGCGGCATCTCCACGATTGGGCGCATCTTTCGTTTGCCGCTGATGGCGCTGGATCTGCTGAGCATACTGATCAAAGGGCGCTTCACGATCGTTCACTTTTTTCTGCCAGAAGCCTATTTGATCGGCGCACCGCTCGCGCTATTGGCGGGGATCAAGTTGCGCATTATGAGCCGACGCAGCTTGAACGTGTATCAAGACAAGTATCGCGTGGCAGGCTTCCTTGAACGCCGCTGGCATTCCTTCATGACCGCCATTCTGGCGAACTCTCACAGCGTGGCCAGGCAGCTTGAATTGGAAGGCGTAAGAGCGGAGCGGCTGGGGTTGATCTACAATGGATTGGACAGGGAAATGCGTCCGCGAGCCCGCCGCGACGGGGTCCGCGATGCGCTCGGCGTCAATGACGCCACCTTGGTTTTTGTCATTGTTGCAAACCTGATCCCTTACAAAGGACATCTCGATCTCATTGAGGCATTCGGCCGGGTGGCCGACCAGCTTCCGGCAGACTGGCGGCTTCTGGTCGTGGGGAGAGATGACGGCGTCGCGCCGGCGGCCAAAGCTTTGACCACGTCGTTCGGTATTGCCGATAAGATTTCATTTCTGGGGCCGCGAAACGACGTGCCGGACCTGCTGAGCGCTAGTGACATCGGCCTCTTGTCCTCGCACGAGGAGGGATTCTCAAACGCGATCATCGAAGGCATGCAGGCTAGCCTTCCGATGATTGTCACTGACGTCGGCGGCAATGCAGAGGCCGTGATTGATGGTGAGACCGGGCTCGTCGTTCCTCCACGCGATCCGTCCGCACTCGCCAATGCGATCCTGCAATTGGCGTCCGATCCACAGCTTCGTCGCGACTATGGTGACAAAGGACGCCGTCGCGTGGAGCAATACTTTACGCTGGACAGCTGCATCGCGGCCTACGAGGCGACTTATCTTGGCCTGCTGGCCGGTAAATCGCCAAGAGAGATTGAGGAAATCCGTTACTAAGAGGCGCTGCGGCTAGCAGCCCCACCGCTCGCGCCACGCTTCGAGCATCAGCACGTCCCACAGCAGGTATTGCCAGTTGCGGTGTCCTGCCAAGTGCTCTTGCCAACGCTGGCGAACAAGCTGTGCATCGAGCAAGCCGCCATGATCGAGTTGTTTCGCGAAGATCAGGCTGCTGGCCCATTCACGCAGCGGACCCCTGAGCCACTCTCCAAGCGGTACCCCGAAGCCCATCTTGGGCCGCTCGATCAGTTTGGGCGGAACATGTCGATACAGCACCTGACGCAATACCCATTTCGTGACACCGCCCCGCATCTTGAGTGATTGAGGCAGCCGCCATGCAAGCTCGATCACGCGATGATCCAGCAACGGTACTCGCGCTTCAAGAGCAACAGCCATGCTCGCGCGATCCACTTTGACCAGGATGTCGTCCGGCAAATAGGTGACGAGATCAAGGAACTGCATTCTGTCGAGCGAGGACGGAAAGTCAGCACGAACCGAGTTATCCCATAAAAGCCCTCGAGGTTCTCTCGCGCTAGGGATAATTTCCGAAGGTTCCCAATGGCTTACGATGCGACGATAGATGGCGTCGCCATCTGATAGTTCCAGGATCTGGGCTACCTTGTGAAGTTTGTCTCCAACCAGCGGCGGCAGAGGCGCTGGCAACATACGCGCCAGCATGTCCCAATGCTCTGTACGGAGCGAACGAATGCCCGAAGCCATTATGCCTCGCATCGGTCGTGGGATTGCGGAAAGTGCGCGGTGGAAACGTTTAGCGATTTGGTAACGATTGTAGCCTGCAAAAATCTCGTCTCCGCCATCGCCGGACAATGCAACCGTAACGTGTTTTCGCGTCATCGCCGAGATGAGATAGGTCGGGATTTGCGAGGAGTCCGCGAAGGGTTCATCATACAGCTCCGCAAGACGCGGAACTACGTTCAATGCGTCACGTGCTGTCACGGTCAGTTCCGTATGGTCGGTGCCGAGATGCTTTGCAATGGCGGATGCGTATGGCGCCTCGTTGAAATCCGCGTTCTCAAAGCCGATCGAGAACGTCTTCACGAGAGCAGAATTTGACGCCTTCATCAGGGCAACGACCAGTGATGAATCGACGCCTCCTGAAAGAAAAGCACCGAGTGGCACATCGGCCATCATCCTCCTGCCGACGGCATCCGTCAGCAATGCCTCTACACGGTCGATAAGCGTCGTATCGTCTTCCCTGAACGGATTCCGAAGGCCGTCAATCGCAACACTTCGCGCATCCCAAAACTTCTCAAGAAGTGGCTCACCGCCGAAAGGAAGCGTCAGAATTGTTCCGGGTTCAAGCTTGTATACCTCCTCGTAAATGGTTTGAGGTGCGGGGATATAGTTGTGTCGCATGAAAGCCGCGACGGCATCGGGCTTGATGCGCGGTGACCAGCCTGGATGTTCGCGTAGCGCCTTTAGTTCGGAGCCGAAGATGAAGAGCCCATTGATCTTCGCCCAATAGACTGGCTTGATGCCGACGCGGTCTCGCACCAGAGTTAGGGTTCGCTGCTGTCTATCCCAAACCGCGATCGCAAACATGCCGATCAGTCGGTTAGCGGTTGCCTTGACACCATGTCGAGCGATGGATTCCAGGATGACCTCGGTATCCGAGTGGCCACGAAATCGAACGCCGCTGGCCTCGAGCTCAGCCCGAATCTCAAGATGGCTATAGACTTCGCCATTGTAAGTGATGACGAAGCGGCGATTAGCGGACATCATCGGTTGATGGCCGGCCGGAGAGAGATCCACGACCGCCAACCGGCGGTGCACGAGCGCTGCGCCAGCTTCTGGATCGATCCAGATGCCGTTACCATCAGGGCCACGATGCGCAAGAGATGAATCCATCGCCCGCGCAATTGTCTCGAGTTGAGCGAGGGATTGTTGACGTGGAGGGCTGGCTACGAAACCGGCGATGCCACACATTCTCAGATCATCTCAAATCCAAATGGCCCGATCATCGCGCCCGGTTCAAAAGGCGCGCATTCGGAATAGCAGATAATGAGCCCCCGTCTGTCAACCGTCAGCTTCGACGATCGCTGAGCGTCCGACTTCACTTCCACCCTTGCGGTCTTACTGGTAGGGTGGCTAAACAATCGTTTGAGTGGCGTCAATGGCATCGCCTTCGCTAACCATTAGCCTCTCGCTGATTCCGCATCAGGAACATGCGCCTCTTGAGGGGCGACGTGTTTAGCCAGCCTGCACTGGTGCGTCGGACGGCCTCAAAAACAAGACGTCGACGTAGCTGTGCCTCGCGACCCTTGCGTGGATCTCCTCCTGGGTTGCCTTCTGGTGCGGACCTTTTCGCATCAACCAATACGCCGTATAGCCATGCTGCGTGAGATGATCGAGGATCGCGGTCACGGAGCTTCCGAACTTGTTCAATCCTTCCTCCGACAGCTCGATAAAGAGGGCTGGACCGGATTGCCTTAGGATCTCGGATGCCCCCTGCAGAACCAACATCTCCGCCCCTTGAACGTCGATCTTGACCAGGCTTGGTCTCAAGACGCCCTTATCCGAGATGAGGTCGTCCAGCCTCACGGCAGTCACTGCCACGCCCGTACCGTCGAAAATAAGCTTGTGATCTGCAGGGTGAAGACGGTTGACTTCAAGGTACATCGTCCCGGCAGTCGCAGCGGCCACGGCTTTAAGGGTACGTACTCTGGCAAGCAGGCCTTCGTTCTTAAGCGTCGATAACAGGATTTGATAGTTGCGCTCTTCCGGCTCGATCGCAATGACCTCACCAGTGCCCACCCAATGTGCGAAACGACGTGCGAAGAAGCCGATATTTGCACCGACATCGATAGCGACGGATCCCTCCGGGACGAATTCGCGAAGTCGTTCGACCGGACCGGCTTCAAAATGCCGCTTGTAGCCGGTGTAGAGCGCCAGAAAGAGCCGGTCGAAGGCTGGCAGGCGATCGGCACCGAGCTTCGTAGCCAATCCGAAAAGACGAACCGCGGATTGTGTTATGAGATTTGCAAACATCTGGACTCCGGCAATTGGAGGCGCACCACGAAACGGCGCGGCTGGGAGAGTTTACACCGTAACGTCACTCGGCTAAAAGTGCCTCTCGACCCTGATTTGAAAATCGGAATTTCTCGATGAAAACCGTGCACAAGATTGCCGGTGCTCGTGCGATCTATCGCGTCGTTCGCGTGGGGCGCACTATTCTGGGGCGGACTGATCGCGAGATTGTCGTGAGGGACGGCATCACCTACGAGCTTGACCTCTCCCAAGGGATCGATTTTGCGATCTATCTGGGAAATGTTTATGAGCGCCAGACGAAGACGGCGTTGCGGCGTCTGGTCTCCCCTTCGTCTCTGGTCGTGGATATTGGCGCCAACATCGGCGCGCACACCCTCCATCTTGCGCAGCTGGTCGGCCTGAACGGACGCGTGCTCGCCTTTGAGCCGACCGATTTCGCTTTCCGCAAGCTTTGCCGAAATCTGGAACTCAACCCGGGACTCAACGCCCGGGTCACCCCCTGCCATTGTTTTCTGGCTTCGCATGATGGTGATCGGGTCCCGGCAGCTGTATATTCCAGTTGGCCGCTTGCACGCGAGGCTGGACTTCATGCCAAGCATCTCGGCCGCGAAATGCGGACGGAAGCCGCGCAAGCTCGGAGCCTGGACAGTGCGCTCGCCGAACTCGCGGACCGGAAAGTGCAATTAGTTAAGCTCGATGTTGACGGCTTTGAGTGCGATGTTTTGAGCGGGGCCAGAGCCTTGCTCCGGGAGGTACGTCCCATTTTTGTTATGGAACTCTCGCCTTATGTACTCGAGGAGCGCGGCACCTCCTTGGATCAGCTACTCTCTCACTTCATTCCGAACGGATATCGCTTTTACGATGAGAGAACCTTTAAGCCGTTGCCCTCGACCGCGCGGGAGTTGCAGCGGATGATTGCAGACGGTGCCGGCATTAATGCCATAGCACGGGTAGATTAACACTCAGGCGCTCTGCTGCCTTGATCCAAGAGTCAAGATGCGGTCGTTCCATATTGTGTCTCGTTGCTGACACACGGCTGGCTAACACCGTGCCAATCGCCCGCTATGCAGGGTATGTTGATGAAGCTGGTGTTCTACTATATGCGGCTGCCAGCGCCTCACTTTTGCGACGCTGGAATATCTGCAAAGCTGTGGTCGCATCGGCGTGTTGTTGGATGAGACTTTGGCTAGTACTCGGCCGGCGTCGCTTTACTGACCAAAAGAAAAGGCTGCCCACGCGGCGGGCTCCGAGCGTAATCGAACTCCAGACGCCAATGACTAGGTGTTCTATTGGTCATCAGCTCTGGCGGGCCAACAAAGTAAGAGAATCCCAGTTGTAAGTCCTGCGGTACAGCAAATACGACGGCGAAAGGTGCTTGAGGCAAATAACTGAGTGCTGCTGGCCCAAGCTCTGTTGCATAGATCGCGCGGTACATTGCAGTGTATTGGGACAGATCGAGAGACGGAATGTCATCTCTTCGCTTCGATCCATCTGGCACTACTATAAATCCGGTCATGATGGGCCTTCCAGGAATGGTGCTGGTATCGGTTCTGCCGGGTGAGATCGGAGGAGGGAATTTAGACGCCCATCGGACTGCCGCTCCTTGTATGGGCGGAATGACTAACAGCACAAAAAGGGTCGCTACCAACACGCACGTAGAACGCTGCCAAGACAAGGGGGGCATTTTCGCCGCAACGAAGCTGCCTGGCGTTGAGAGACCAAGCGACACAAGGAACGCCGCGAAGACATAGGCGACAATCATCGTTCGGGTCCCGTCGTCCGCGAAAATGACGGCCGCGGAAAAAATGGAACTGATGCCTAGTAGGAGTGCGAAGCAAACCAGTCGAGATCTTCCCGGTTTCGCAAGCAAGTATGTCCACCCTGGTACTAACAACAGCACGCCGATGTTGAGGTAGCTGCGGTCTAGGTGATCGATGCGCAAATATTGCTCGACAAGCATCGCTGGGAGGTCATAGGCGAAGGAAGAGCCATTTCTCCAAAGCCCATGAAGAGCTATGAAAGGATCTTGTCGAAAGGCGCGCATCGCTTCAGCGTAAAACATGTGGTTCGTAGCGCTTATCGACTGCGCCGACCCAATTTGGGTCGAGAGCAGGTTGTAGCAGGCCCCCCAATTCGAGCCGTGCGCAAGCCCGCACAGGACCGACGAAAAATTGCCGCCGGACTCACTGCCTGGCGCCCCGTAAAGCCAGCCGAGCAACCCGTTGGCTGCCACCACACCGACGGCAATTCCGACCGCTCCGACAAGTACCGTCAGCCGAGGACGCCACTGTCGAGCAAACGCAAAGGGAAGCCACGCCATTAACGCGGGGATACTGAACATGCTTCCCATTCGCGTCATCAGCGCACCGGTTAAAGTGGCGAATCCGAGGAGCCCCATGGGAAGCGATTGACGCCGAAGGGATTCAGCAAAAAAGCCGATCGAGATCATTGCCCACAGGAAGCCGAGGTTCTCGGTCAGCATGGTTGGAAGGAATGGTCGGATGAGCCCGTAGACCAGCGCGAAAAAGGCCAGCCCAACCCAGAATCCTCGCCAAGCTACGACGCTTCTGAGAGCAAATGCGATGCCAAGTGTTACAAGGGCGGTTTGAACGACTAACGTCCCTTGATAGGTCTCACCCCCGAGGAATACAGTCAGACTGCGTAGTGCTGCCGCAAAAGGGCGTTGCGAGGCGATCCAATTCCAATGCCCCCAGTAGCCGATTTCGAATGCTGAAGAATAATAGGCTACCGCGTCCGAGGAGGGTGTTAGCCCAGCATTACTCATATAATTGAGGTCTGTCCTCAGATGGTGCCCGCTCCAGCCTCCGCCGCTCATATCGAACAGGAAAGTCAAGAAAATTATTGGTATCGCCGCGTGATTCCAAAAATTAGTAAGCCTTTGTTCTCCCGTTTGCCAATGATCGGACGGAAGTCTCGCCGCCACCCAAGAAATCGCCGCTCCTGTTGTCGCAATACCCAGAAGGCTCCAAGGTAAAAAAAGCCAGGCGCGATGCAGGCTGGAGGCGCTCGATGAGAGAAAGAAGATAGCTGTCGTCGGTAGGGCGTAACCAGACAGGAGGCCGTATATTATTGTTGCGCTGTAGATCGCCGACGCGGCTGCGAAAACCCAACTCGCGACGAGCAGCGTCATCCATCCGACCGTCGCGAACCTAGCGATCCTGTCGCGCGTGAACAAAGGTCTCGCGACCGCAAACCAAATCGCACCAAGCAGGGCAAGCAGAATTAGTGTCAACCACGGCGAAGCGAGTTGTATGGGGTAGTTGAGCTTGACACTCGTGCCAGGCGCGTTGTCGGTTCCTGGTGGAAGCAAGAAGTAGACCGACCCTCCCCAGTGACTGAAGGCGTCCGAAGCGCCCGAGCGAATGTCATCGTGCAGCGCATGGGCCTTCGTAAGTTCGGTACCGTTCGCCCATAATCGAAGCCTCGAGCGGTTTCCGTCACCCACCGAATCATCACGGGCAACAAGAAAGGGAGCCGCCTGTGGGATAGGGATGCTGAACATCTTCGTCGGGCTCTCGGCGCCGGTAAATGGCCCCGGGACAACGAGCTCGCGCCTCACCAACCCCGCTTCGATAAGCAGGAGAGATGAAGCGAGGCTAAGGATCAAAAAGGCCGCGAAGATCCGAGCCCACATAGTATTTCTTGATGATATCAAGGGACCGGGCACTCCACGAAGTGATCCGGATTGAATGTTAGCTGATGGTTGGCTTCGTCGCCAGCTTGAGCCTGACGAACCACTGCGCCTTCCCGCCGCCGCAGCACGTTAAACGATGCGGATTTGGTCGCTGAGAGGGCAACGCCACCATTGCCCCGAGATTTATCGAGGAGAGACCTTGCTCCGGGCGCGCGGCCGTATCCCGCTAGTGTTTCGTTACGTCTTCGCCGGCTCTGCGTTGTGACATCACCGCATTCTTCTGAAAACGAACTCGTGACATCCCGATCCAAACAAGCCGATGGTGGTGGGAAGTGGGAACGAACGCTCCTCAGCAAAGCCCATACGGCAGACGCGGTCGCGGATCTCGGTCGCTGTTGCTGTTTCATAGGGGTGGCCGCCGAGCCAGTCATGGACATCGTGCGAAAAATTCATGCCCCGCATCTTGGGGTAATTTCGCACGTACGCGATGGGGCTCTCCCATGATCGGAGGGTTCTTGCGGCCAGAAAGGCCCCTATATACGCTTGCCTTATCGCCCACTGAATGGAGCGAGGTGCGTGTGCGTAAAACTTCTTTTCGGTCTTCCAGATGTTGTCACAAGCGGTTGCAGAATAAATCGCAAGCGCGAACTGCGCGTCTGGACTCACAAACTTGGTGGCGCAATCAATCGCACGCCACATATCGCCTGTGTGATGTAGGACGCCCCAAGAGTAGACCACGTCAAATTGGCCAAGCTCGTCGGCAGATGCATCAAAAATAGAAGCAATTTTTGTGTCCCACTTCGCGTTTGGCGCTCGGCTGCCAAGCAGCGCGCGTGTGGTGCTGACCGAATTCTCGTCGATATCGATCGCTAGAACGGATGCTGCGCCGAGCGACAATGCAGCAAGCGAGTGCAGACCCGAGCCGCAGCCGATGTCCAGAAATGTCCTTCCGGCCAGCCCGCCAGGAAAAAGCTTTCTAACGCCCTCGATAGCTGAGTCGACACGCTTCTGGTCAATCGTCTTCGAATAGCTTCTCCAGTTTTCCCCGAACTCGAAATGCGATTCGCGGTCAGTCAAACTCATAACACCCACACTGTTAATAGCCGAGGAACTGGGCACGGTAGCCCGACACGCTGATTATGGAAACCTTGTACGTTGGTTACGGCCTAAGTCAACTTTCCTGACCGTTAAGTTGTGCTATGGAACCGACGAACACGCGGACCGTGACGCTAGAGCTAGTCGTCGCTCCCAAGGCTTTCGTCACCGAAAAATCCCTCGCTCCAAACTTAAGTGCACAGCAAGCCGGAGCCGCGCAGTCACCACTTTCACATTTTAGAACGCGTACAGGCTCTTTGCAGTGGCGCGTTGAGAGTCGTTGGCCCCAACCTTGGGTTGCGCAGAGCAGCCCCGGAAATCAGATGCTCGGCGCGAAGGTCTCTCAACCATTTTCCTAGGCAGAGCGCCTCGAGTCTTGAGGGCGAGGAGTGACGGAGCGCCAAGGCTCAAGAGGAGAAGCTCTGTTCCAGGGCCAGCGCCCTGGCACAAATTGCCGATTTGAGGTGTCTCTAGAAGGCCTTGCGGGGTAAGCCCTGTCTGTTTCATGGGACATATGCAACCCCTTGCAGTCTCCATCATCCGCTGGCTAAACAGTGGGCGGAACAGCGTCAACAATCCTAGAGCCTGGAAAATCATTTATGTCATGCGGCCGAAAGATCGCTGTCATTGGACTCGGTTATGTCGGGCTACCTGTTGCCGCGGCATTCGCCCGAAGCGGCAGGCCGGTGATCGGCTTTGACATCGATGCGACCCGTATCAGGGACCTGCAGGCAGGGCGGGACTGGACCCGTGAGGTCGACGCTTCCGCACTCAAGCTGGAGTCGCTGAATATTACGGCCGACGTCGCCCCGCTGCGCTCTGCTGATTTTTTCATCGTAACGGTTCCAACCCCGATTGACGGCGCTCGCAGGCCCGATTTGCATGCCATTTTCGAGGCTTCGCGCCTAGTGGGCGCGGCACTGAAGAGGGGCGACATTGTGGTCTACGAATCGACCGTTTACCCCGGGGCCGTCGAAGAAGAATGTGTGCCGATCCTGGAACAGGCCTCTAACCTCAAGGCGGGGTCGGATTTCAACGTCGGCTATTCACCCGAGCGTATCAATCCCGGCGACAAGAAGCATCGGTTTGAAACCATCACCAAGGTTGTCTCCGCCCAGAACGGGGAGACACTCGACATCATCGCTGATGTCTACGGATCGGTAATAACTGCCGGCATTCACCGAGCACCTTCGATCAAAGTTGCGGAAGCAGCAAAAGTAATCGAGAACACCCAGCGCGACCTCAACATCGCTTTCATGAATGAGCTGTCGCTAATTTTCCAGGCGCTCGAGATTGACACCGGCGACGTACTCGCCGCAGCAAGCACCAAATGGAATTTTCTTCCTTTTCAGCCCGGTCTCGTCGGCGGCCACTGCATCGGCGTCGATCCCTATTACCTGACTTATCGTGCCGAGAGGGTTGGCTACCATCCGGAAGTTATTCTCGCCGGCCGTCGCATCAACGATGAAATGGGACGTGAGATCGCGCGAGAGTGCATTCGCGGTCTGTTGCGACGGAAGGGACGAGGCGGGGTTGTGACTGTTCTCGGCATGACGTTCAAGGAGAACGTGCCCGACATCCGCAATTCCCGTGTCATAGACGTTGTGCGCGAATTGCGGTCATTTGGTGTCCAGGTGCAGGTCGCCGACCCTCTTGCAGATGCGCGTGCCATTGAGGAGGAATATGGGATTGCTGTGCGTGACATCAGCGAACTGGATCCAGCAGATGCCATCATCCTAGCGGTCGCGCACGATGCATATGTTGAGGGAAGCTGGCGGCTCATGCAGCGATTGCTGCGCGATGGGGAGGGCCTCGTCTTTGACGTCAAGACGAGGCTGGACCGCGGCTCCAAGCCCGCGGGTATTGAGCTTTGGCGGTTATAAGAGAAACTGGAAAAATGTTGTTAGTCACCGGAACTGCCGGCTTTATCGGTTTCCATGTGGCTCAGCGCCTATTGGCAGCCGGTCGCAAAGTCGTTGGCCTCGACATGGTCAACGACTACTACGACCCGCGGCTGAAGGAGGCGCGGCTTGAAATATTGAAGCGCGATCCCGGATTTTGTTTCGTGAAACTGGATCTGACCGATCGTGCCGGTATGAAAGCGCTTTTTGCCGAGTATCGCTTTCCCGAGGTTGTTCATCTCGCCGCTCAGGCCGGCGTGCGCTATTCGTTGGATCATCCACATGCATATGTGGATGCGAACCTCGAGGGCTTCATTAATGTGCTCGAGGGCTGCCGCCACAACGCGTGCAAGCATCTGCTTTTCGCATCGTCATCGTCGGTCTACGGCAGCAATACGAAGTTGCCGTTCTCCGTGCGTGACAACGTCGATCATCCGATCAGCCTTTATGCCGCGTCAAAAAAGGCCAATGAGCTGATGGCGCATGCTTACAGCCACCTTTACCGCATCCCTGCCACAGGCTTGCGGTTCTTTACTGTTTACGGCCCATGGGGACGCCCGGACATGGCCATGTTCATTTTCGCAAACGCGATCTTGAGCGGAACGCCGATCAAGCTGTTCAACAATGGCAATATGCGTCGCGACTTCACCTATGTTGACGACGTCACCGAGGCGATCATGCGGCTGATCGGCCGTCCGCCTCAGGGCAACCAGGACTCTGTTGCGGCTGATCCATCGAGCAGCAAGGCGCCGTGGAAAATCTACAACATCGGCAACAACACTCCCGAGGAACTTTTGCGCGTAGTTTCACTGCTCGAGGAAAAACTCGGCCGGACGGCAACGAAGGAAATGCTGCCGATGCAGCCCGGCGATGTGCCCGCGACCTACGCCGACATCGACGACCTGGCGCGCGATATCGGGTTCAAGCCCGCGACCTCGATCGAGGATGGCATCGAACGATTTGTGAAATGGTATCGCGAATATCACAAGCTTTGAGCGAGGACTGCGAAACCCGCTCACTTGACCGGGATCTGTCCTCGTCGGGGCCGCGTTATATATGGCTCCGGGTTCAGCCGGTTTCTGCACTTCCGCCTTGATCCGCAAAGGGTTTTCTTAATATACGATGGAGCCAGGCGAGGGCGCATCATCAGCATTGTGGGTGCTGAAACTGTACTAGGGAGGGGAAGCATCCCGTATGAGGATTCCGGAATCAGATGAGCCGCAACCCTTTATCCATCCGACCGCCGTGGTCGAGGAGGGAGCGAAGGTCGGCAAGTTCACGAGGGTCTGGTATTTCTCGCACGTCGCGCCAGGCGCCGCGATCGGCGAGAACTGCAGCCTGGGTCAGAACACGTATGTTGAGCGCAATGCCATTGTCGGCAACGCGTGCCGGCTTGGCAATTCCGTCTCGATCTTCTCGCATGTTGAGCTTGAGGATTTCGTGTTCTGTGCGCCTTATATGGTGTTTACCCACATCTCCTTTCCCCGTGCCGCGGTCAATCGTCATGCGGTATTCAGGAAGACATTGGTGAAAACCGGGACGACCTTGGGTGCGAATTCCACGGTTGTTCCCGACGTTACTTGCGGGGTTGGAACGTTTCTTGCGGCCGGCGCTACGCTGACTAAGAGCTCAAAGGACTGGTCAATGATGGTGGGAACGCCGGCGCGCCAAGTTGGGTGGGTGAGTGCGTTTGGCGAGAAGATTGATCTGCCGCTATCCGGCCGCGGCGAATGGCGCTGCAAGCATACGGACGATCTCTATATCTTGAATGGCGTAGAGCTAACCCGGTATCCGGGTTCTAAGGATATTCTCAAGTACGAGCCTGGACAACGATTGGTGCGAATGGAAGTCCGGTGAAGTTTACGCGGCTTACTGCCGATTTAGGTCCAAAAGTGGCGTCAAAAACTTTGCGAGGTTGCCTCCCGCAAATAAGAGCCCTCTTACTCCGGCCAGGCGGGCGGCCTCCAGATCAGTTGGATTGTCGCCGACGAGAATACTACGAGAGACATCGACCGGAAACCGCTTTAAGAGATCGGTAATCATACCCGCGCCCGGTTTTCGTCTATCACTTATGCGACGGTACGTCTCCACTGTGGCCTCGGGATGATATGGGCAATATTCAAAAGCGTCTATGTGGGCTCCAGTCTTTGCCAGCTCCGCCGCCATCCAATCATGTAGCGCATTGACGTGAGCCTCTTCATACATGCCTCTTGCGACGCCCGACTGATTGGTAACCACGAAGGCAAAGTACCCGGCATCATTTACGATCTTTACCGCCTCTTGTGCTCCCTCGATCCAGCGTAACTTGGTGCTCTCAAACACATATCCGGTGTCCTCATTGAGGACACCGTCACGATCAAAAAAAACTGCTGGTCTCTCGATCACCATATCATCCACTATCACAGGTTGGCGTTGCTGTGTCAGCTTTGATTTCATACTGCGAAGCTCCTGAGTTGAGCTCGCCGGATGCATCCGAAGGCGTAACGATACCGGCTTTGCTATGGATCGGGCTTGCGCCCCAAAGCTGCTTCGCGATCGGCAACGGTGCTATCTGCACGTCAGCCCACCATGCCTTTTCGTTCCCCTTCCGGTGCAGTTCCTGGTGGTGATTTCGGCAGAGTGGGACCGTAAACTCATCGCTAACTTTGCGGCCCAAAGCTCTCGGTTGAGCGAACTTCAGATGATGGGGGTCCGATGGGGTTTGTTTGCACACGAGACAGGGCCGGCCCCGGACGAATGCCAAGTGTGCCTTGCTTCGCTTGCGGGCCGACTCCTTGGAAACGCAAGTCCGACCGCGGGCGTTGCGATATCGACAAGAGGGAGGGAGCTTTCGGCTTCAGGAGTGCCGCTTTCGATATCGGGAAGTGCGGCTTCTCCGAGCTTCCGCTGGTAGGCAGCCTCGACAGTTCGGGCGTCGGCCTCGATCAGGGTATTCTTGCGGGGAAGGCTGTTCTTTGCCCACAAGAGAAGTTCGTTTTCGGTATTCCGAGAGTTGACCTCCTTCGGCATTTCGTCGCGCAGCTTGGCCGATTGTTGTGCGGTGAGTGTTGGGGGACGCACTAGAACGCCTCTTCCTTTTTTGCCGCCGGTGCCGTTACTGGGGTAGGGCTCGGCGGCCGGTAAGCCGACCAGGGTATCGGGTGCATCCAGATCGTCCTCCCCGGCGATGCCGACCAGGGCGAACAGGGCATAGCGGCGGGCATAGGTCAGCGCCACCCCCATCCGGTGGGGGGCCTCGGTATCCTTAGCGGCGCATACCGGCCAGTCGGATGAAATCCATTCGCCGGAGGAATGGGCAAGCAGCGTGGTTAGCTGGACCTGTCCTGTGGTCGATTCAATCCGGGTGGTCTGGATGGCCGCGATTTCATGCTGGCTTAAGGCCTTGCGCACGATGTCGAGTCCACTAGAGCGTGATGAAGTCAGGTTCGTGCATATCCTGAGTTTGCCAAGTAGCTTGCGCATTCTTTGGGCGTGAAGAGCTGCAGAACCTGGCCGATGGCGAGGCAGACAGCGTCGACGGTTCGGGCGGCCGCTTTTCGGAGAAAGTG
>NZ_JBUYEN020000028.1:0-117925 GCF_055229415.2 Bradyrhizobium sp. Leo114
ACGACTAAGATCCATATGGCCGTCCGCGGCTTGGGCTGTCCGGTCCGTTTCTTCCTGACGGCAGGCCAAGCCGGCGATGCCCCACAAGCCCAGCCCCTCGTCGAGGGTCTTGCAGCCGAGTTCGTCATGGCGGATGCGGCCTACGATTCCGACGCGTTCAGAACCGCCATCGCCGCAAAGGGCGCACAGGCCGTCATTCCAAATAATCCTTCGCGGACCAAGAAATATCCGCTCAACAAGCCCCTTTACGCCGAGCGTCACCTCGTCGAATGCTGTTTCTCAAAATTGAAGCAGTTCAGGCGTGTCGCCACGCGCTACGAAAAGACCGCGCGAAACTACTTCGCCGTTGTCACCATTGCCGCTACTCTGCTCTGGATAAGGTAACTGTCCACACGACCTAGCGCATGTCGACCACCATTTCTCGGGAATCCTGCCATGACCGACGCCATCCGGCCGCTGATCGCCGGCAATTGGAAAATGAACGGCCTGAAAGCCTCCATCGGCGAATTCGACGCCATGCTGGCGGGGGCCGGCGCGCTGGCCGGCAAGGCCGATCTCCTGGTCTGCCCGCCGGCGACCTTGATTGCCGCTTTCGCCGACAAGGCCCGTGGCTCGAAGGTCGTGGTCGGGGCCCAGGATTGCCATCCCAAGGCCTCCGGAGCCCATACCGGGGACATCTCGGCGGAAATGCTGGCGGATGCCGGCGCCAGCGCCATCATCGTCGGCCATTCCGAGCGCCGCGCCGACCATGGCGAGACCGATGCGCTGGTCCGCCAGAAGGCCGAAGCTGCCTGGCGCGCAGGCCTCACCGCGATCGTCTGCATCGGCGAGACCCGCGAGCAGCGCGATGCCGGGCGGGCGCTGGATGTCTGCGGCACCCAGCTCAAGGGCTCGCTGCCGGACGGTTCGACCGCGGCCAATTTGGTGGTCGCCTACGAGCCGGTCTGGGCGATCGGTACCGGGCTGACCCCGACGGTGCAGGATGTCGAGCAAGTTCATAAGTTTATCCGGGGGTTCTTGACGGAACGCTTCAAAGGAGAGGGCGTAAATGTCCGGATTCTCTATGGCGGCTCCGTAAAACCCTCGAATGCGGCCGAGCTATTGGGCGTTGCCAATGTCAACGGCGCGTTGGTCGGCGGTGCCAGCCTGAAGGCAGCCGATTTCCTTGCGACCGCGGCGGGCGCTCCCTAGCTAGATTGCGGCGGTTATTGGGGTGGCGTTGCCGGTCCCGATCGTGTAACACCGCGCAACTTCAGGAAAACCCGCTGATAGCCGTGTGAGCCGCCGGAACCCGGCGCTTCTAGGCTTGCGACGGAAGGTCACAATGCAGACTGTCGTCATCGTCATCCACCTCATGATCGTCGCCGTGATGATCGGGGCCGTGCTGCTGCAGAAATCCGAGGGCGGCGGCCTTGGCATGGGTGGGGGGGCGGGCTTCATGTCGAGCCGCGGCACCGCGAACCTGCTGACGCGGACCACCGCGGTCCTGGCGGTATTGTTCTTTGCGACCAGCCTGTTTCTGTCCTGGCATGCCGGCCTCAGCCGCCAGCCGACCTCTGTCCTCGGCACCGGCGCCCCGGCGCCGACGCAGCAGCCCGCGGGCGGCGCGCCGATCACGCCGCCGACCTCGGGCGGCATCCTGGATTCCCTGAAGAAGGCCGACGAACAGCAGGGCCAGCAGGCCCCCGCCGGCGGCCCGCAGGCGCCGCGCTCGCAATAATGCGGGGTGGCTATGCAGGGTGCAGGACTGGCATCCTCCGTCAGGAATCGCCATTAACGCTCTGACTAAGCAGTAAAATTCACGTCACTCACAGCCCGGCAACAAGTTTGCCGGGAGGACACGAATCATTTTGGCGAATCGCCCTCGTCGAGATAGAGGTTAGGCCCCATGGCGCGGTACATATTCATCACCGGCGGCGTGGTCTCCTCACTCGGCAAGGGTCTGGCTTCAGCGGCACTCGGTGCCCTGCTGCAGGCACGCGGGTACAAGGTCCGCCTCCGCAAGCTCGATCCTTATCTCAACCTCGATCCCGGAACGATGTCGCCGTACCAGCACGGCGAAGTGTTCGTGACCGACGACGGCGCCGAGACCGATCTCGATCTCGGCCATTACGAGCGCTTCACCGGACGGCCGGCGACCAAGGCCGACAACATCACCACCGGGCGCATCTACCAGGACATCATCTCGAAGGAACGGCGCGGCGATTATCTCGGCGCCACCATCCAGGTGGTCCCGCACGTGACCAACGCGATCAAGGAATTCGTGCTCGACGGCAACGACGCCTATGATTTCGTCCTGGTCGAGATCGGCGGCACGGTGGGCGACATTGAGGGGCTGCCGTTCTTCGAGGCGATCCGTCAGCTCAAGAATGAATTGCCGCGCGATCATGCGGTCTACATTCATCTGACGCTTTTGCCGTACATCCCAAGTGCGGGCGAGCTCAAGACAAAGCCGACCCAGCATTCGGTGAAGGAACTACGCTCGATCGGCATCCAGCCGGATATCCTGCTCTGCCGCACCGACCGCGAGATTCCGAAGGAGGAGCGGCGCAAGCTCGGGCTGTTCTGCAACGTGCGCGAAAGTGCCGTGATCGAGGCGCGCGACGTCGACAACATCTATGCCGTGCCCGAGGCCTATCACGCCGCCGGCCTCGACGACGAGGTGCTGGCCGCGTTCGGGATCGCGCCGAAGATTCCACCGGCGCTGCAGAGCTGGCACGTCATCAACGAGCGCGTCCGCAATCCCGAGGGCGCCGTGACGATCGCGATCGTCGGCAAATATACCGGGATGAAGGATGCCTATAAGTCGCTGATCGAGGCGCTCTCCCATGGCGGCATCGCCAACAAGGTGAAGGTCAATCTCGACTGGATCGAGAGTGAGGTGTTCGAGAACGAGGATCCCGCGCCGTTCCTCGAGCACGTCAACGGCATCCTGGTGCCCGGCGGCTTTGGCCAGCGCGGCGCGGAAGGGAAAATCCGGGCGGCGCAATTCGCCCGCGAGCGCGACGTGCCGTATTTCGGCATCTGCTTCGGCATGCAGATGGCGGTGATCGAGGCCGCGCGCAATCTGGTCGGCATCGAGCAGGCCAATTCCACCGAATTCGGCCCGACGCCTGAGCCCTTGGTTGGCCTGATGACGGAATGGCTGCGCGGCAACGAACTGGAGAGGCGGTCGCAGGCTGGCGATCTCGGCGGCACCATGCGGCTCGGCGCGTATCCGGCAGTCCTCAAGCGCGGCAGCCGCGTCTCCGAAGTCTATGGCGGCGCCACCGAAATCTCCGAGCGCCATCGCCACCGCTACGAGGTCAATACCGCCTACAAGGACCGGCTCGAGCAGCACGGCCTGCGCTTCTCGGGTCTGTCACCCGACGGCGTATTGCCGGAGATCGTCGAATACGAGGACCATCCCTGGTTCATCGGTGTGCAATTCCACCCCGAATTGAAGTCGCGCCCGTTCGAGCCGCATCCGCTCTTTGCCTCGTTCATCCAGGCGGCGATGGCGCAATCGCGGCTGGTCTAGGCCGTCATTCCGGGATGCGCCGAAGGCGCAGGCCCGGAATCTATCGGGCCGCAGATTACATGGACAAATGGATTCCGGGCTCGCGCAGCGCGCGCCCCCGAATGACAGGCGTAGGGTGGCATAGTTATGCGCGCGCCGCTGCGGGGCGTGCATGGCCCGATCAAGACAGTCTTCCTGGTAGCGGCTATAACTGCCACGCCAAGCACACAAGAATAGGGAGGACTGCCGAATGATCTATGAGACCCGCATCTATCGCTGCCTGCCGGGCCGGCTGCCGGCACTGCTCAAGCGCTTCGACACCATCACGCTCAAGCTGTGGGAGAAGCACGGTATCAAGCAGGTCGGTTTCTTCACAACGCTGGTCGGCGAATCCAATCAGGAGCTGACCTACATCCTGGCTTGGGAATCGCTTGCCGATCGCGAAAAGAAATGGACGGCGTTCCAGACCGATCCGGAGTGGATTTCGGCGCGGGCCAAGACCGAAGAGGACGGCCAGATCGTCGGCAATATCGTCAACCAGTTGCTGGTGCCGACCACATTCTCCGCGCTGAAGTGAGACTCAGTGCAACCCTGATATTCCCGGGGGCAATACGGGTTGATCCTGGTGTCGCGGATCGGCATGGTCCGCGCGAAACGGAAAGGACACACCCTTGAACGCCAAGATCTCGGCGGCTCCCATCGTCAATGTCGGCCCGGTCAAGTTCGGCAACGATCTGCCGATCTCAATCATCGCCGGGCCGTGCCAGCTCGAGAGCCGGGCGCATGCGCTGGAGGTAGCCAGCGCGCTGAAGGAGATCGCAGGTCGGCTGAACGTTGGGCTGGTCTACAAGACGTCTTTCGACAAGGCCAACCGCACCAGCGCATCCGCCGCGCGCGGCATCGGGCTGGCGCAGGCGCTGCCGATCTTTGCCGAGATCCGGTCCTCGCTCGGCCTGCCTGTCCTGACCGACGTGCACGAGCCCGCGCAATGCGCGGAGGTTGCGCCGGCGGTCGACGTGCTGCAGATTCCGGCCTTCCTCTGCCGGCAGACCGATCTGCTGCTTGCGGCCGCCGCAACCGGAAAGGTCGTCAACGTCAAGAAGGGCCAGTTCCTGGCGCCGTGGGACATGGCCAACGTGGTTGCAAAACTCACTAGCGCCGACAACCCGAACGTGCTGGTGACCGAGCGCGGCGCGTCCTTTGGCTACAACACGCTGGTCTCCGACATGCGCGCGCTGCCGATCCTCGCGCGCACCACCGGCGCGCCTGTTATCTTTGACGCCACCCATTCGGTGCAGCAACCGGGCGGGAAGGGGGCATCCTCGGGCGGCGAGCGCGAATTCGTCCCCGTGCTGGCGCGCGCGGCCGTTGCGGTCGGCGTTGCCGGCGTCTTCATCGAGACCCATCCCGATCCCGATCGCGCCCCATCCGACGGGCCGAACATGGTGCCGCTCCGCGAGTTCGAGGGGCTGGTCAGGACGCTGATGCAATTCGACGCGCTGGCCAAGAAGGCGGCGCGTTGAGCGGGCGGGTGCGAAACGCGTGACCGCAACTGGCCGCCTGCCGCCGGCGCTCAACATCATTGCGATCGCGACCTTTGCCGCGAGTCTTTCGGCGCGTGCGCTCGATCCGGTGCTTCCGCATGTCGCCGACGAGTTCAGCGTCAGCATCGCCACCGCCGCAAGTTTTGCCGCGGTGTTCGCCTTCACCTTCGCCATCGTCCAACCGCTGCTGGGCGCCGCCGCCGACCTGTTCGGCAAGGCGCGGCTGATGATCATCTGTCTCGTGCTGCTCGGGCTCGCCAACATTCTCGGCGCGCTGTCGACATCCTTCTCGATGCTGTTCGCCACTCGCATCCTCGCCGGCATCGGCTCCGGCGGCGTGTTTCCGATCGCGCTCGGCCTGACCAGCGATCTCGTGGCGCCCGACAAGCGGCAGGTCGCAATCGGGCGGACGCTTGCGGGCGCCATGACCGGCAACCTGCTGGGCGCTTCGGCCTCCGGCCTGATCGGCGATTTTCTCGGCTGGCGCGGCGTGCTCGCCGTGCTCGGCGCCCTCGTCGTTCTAGCTTCGCTTGCGGTGCTCGCCGGCTTCCGTGGCGCGAAGCTCGCGCATCCGCCCAAGACGAGCTTTTCCGCTTTGAAGCAGGGCTACCGCACCATCTTCACCAATCCAAACGCGCCCGTCTGCTATTCCGCAGTCTTCATCGAAGGCTGCTGCGTGCTCGGGCTGTTTCCATTCGTGGCGTCGTTCCTGTTCGATCTCGGTGAAACTTCGCTGTCGATCGCGGGCATCGTCATCGCGGGGTTCGCGGTGGGCGGGCTGTTCTACACCATGACCGTATCGCGCTTTCTGCCACGGCTCGGCGTCAAGGGCATGATGATCGCAGGCGCGACGCTGGTCGCCGTCCAGCTAGTGGCCGTCGCGTTCAGTCCCGGCTGGAAGGTGCAGGCGCTGAGCCTGCTGGCGATGGGCTGGGGCTTCTACATGATCCATGGCTGCCTGCAGGTATTCGCCAGCGAGCTGTCGGTGGAGGCGCGCGCGACCGCGATGTCCCTGCATTCGTTCTTTTTCTTCATGGGCCAGACCGTGGGCCCAATCGCCTATGGCTTCGGCCTCGCGCATGCCGGCAAGGTGCCGACCTTGCTCACATCAGCGGCAATCATGATCGCGCTGGGACTGGCCTGCGCCAAATTGCTGAAGCAGAGGATTCCGGCGGACGCCGCGGGGCGCCCTGACGTCGCGGCGTAGAGCATGATGAGATCAGGTCGAATTGCATCGGCGATGGATGCTGCGCTCCCTCTCCCGCAAGCGGCAGAGGGAGTCCGAGCTATTGCGCGGAGACAGTCCCGATTCAGCCCCGCCCGCGGTAGGGCGCGACGCCCTGGTCGGGCACCCACACGCCTTTGGGCAGACGGCCGGTCTGGAAGAATACGTCGATCGGAATGCCGCCGCGCGGATACCAGTAGCCGCCGATGCGGAGCCATTTCGGCTTGATCTCGCTTGCGATCCGCTTGCCGATCATCACCGTGCAGTCCTCGTGGAAGGCGCCGTGATTGCGGAAGCTCGCGGCGTAGAGCTTCAGCGATTTGGACTCGAGCAGCCAGCGGCCCGGCACGTAGTCGATCACCAGATGCGCGAAATCCGGCTGGCCCGTCACCGGGCAGATCGAGGTGAATTCCGGCACGGCGAACCGCACCAGGTAATCGGTGCCTACCTGCGGATTGGGCACGCGGTCGAGCACGGCCTTGTCCGGGGTGTCGGGCCATTTGACGGCACGGCCGAGCTGCAGGGATCTTTGCGCCATGAAATCTGTCCTTCGGGGAGCGCTGACATGGACGCAAGCGAGGTTGTTCGTCAACCGTCAAGGGGAGGGCGCAGGCGCGTCAGATCGCCGACGAGCACCGGCAGGTTTGCGTCCTATGCCGGCGCCGTCGTTTGAATCATGACGAGACGGTCGTTGCCGGATTCGCCGCCCCAGGTCTCGCCCGGCCGGCCGTCGAGCTGCCGCACATTCGCGCCGGGCTTGTCGCTCGGGAACGAGCGAAACGTCTCCGTCACCGGATCGAAGCGCACGATCGCGTTCGCCGAGAAATCGGTGAGCCAGACCTTGTCCTTGTCATCGACATAGACCGCATAGGTGCGCGGATTCTCGCCCGGCAGTTTCCAGGCCTTCCAGGAGCCCTCGGCGGGATCGTGCATCGACACCTGGCCGCTGTTCCATTCGCTGATCCACAGGCGGCTCCGTGAATCCGACCAGATCCGCCGCGCGCCTTGCTTGGGCGTCGGCGGCTCGACTACGCTCGCTCGCCCTGTCGCGAGATCGATCCGGGCGATGTGGCTCCCTGCGAGCGAGGCGTACCAGACATCGCCCTTCGGCGTGACCGTGATGCCGTAGGGGCCGACGCCTCTCGGCGCCTCGAATATCTTCATCTCACCGGATTTGGGATCGAGCCGGCCATAGTAGCCGGACTGACCGGTGAACCAGTAGATTCCGCTTTTATCGAACACGCCGGTATTGAGGTTGGCATAGGCGAATTTTTCGGGCAGCGGAAACAGCCTCACTTTGTGATCGTCGGGGTCGACACGGGCGATCGCATTCTGCCCACCTTCGGTGATCCATGGCGCGCCATCCGGGCCGAGGATGGCCCCGTGAGGTGCGGCGCCCTGTCCGAGATCGATCAGCTTGTAGGCGCCGTTCCGCGGATCGAGTCGGCCGAGCTTCCCATTGCGTTGTCCGCAGAACCAGATCGTGCCGTCAGGGGCGGGCGTGACGTCGCGCGAACCCATTCCGCGGGCTACCGGGAAATATTTCACCGGGAACGCGCCCGCCTGAGGCTCTTGGGCGCGGGCCCCGCGCAACACTGTGGGCGTGGCCAAGATTGCGGCGGCGCTCGAAGCGAGAAACTTGCGACGATTCATTGCGTTACCCCGGCTTTGTGAAACAATGGGTTGAAACGCGAAGATCAGCATAAACCTACCACATTGCCGCGTCAGATGCGTGCCAAAGCGTGAGCGTTCACATTTGCCTGCTTGCCGTGTATGACGCAGCGCATCCGACCAGAACCACACCTGAGGAAGTGCACATCATGACCGCTATCGTCGACATCATCGGCCGCGAAATTCTCGACAGCCGCGGCAATCCCACGGTCGAGGTCGATGTGGTGCTGGAAGACGGTGCGGTGGGCCGCGCCGCGGTGCCGTCGGGCGCCTCCACCGGGGCGCATGAGGCCGTCGAGCTGCGCGACGGCGACAAGGCGCGCTATCTCGGCAAGGGCGTGCAGAAGGCGATCGGCGCCGTCAACGGCGAGATATTCGAGGCGCTCAGCGACCACGCGGTCGAGGACCAGGTCCGGATCGACCAGATCATGATCGAGCTCGACGGCACGCCGAACAAGAGCCGGCTTGGTGCCAACGCCATCCTCGGCGTCTCGCTCGCCTGCGCCAAGGCGGCCGCCGAATCCTTCGACATGCCGCTCTATCGTTATGTCGGCGGCACCTCGGCGCGGACCTTGCCGGTGCCGATGATGAACATCATCAATGGCGGCGTGCATGCCGACAACCCGATCGACTTCCAGGAATTCATGATCCTGCCGGTCGGCGTGGAAACCTTCGCCGACGCGCTGCGCTGCGGCTCGGAAATCTTCCACACGCTGCGCGGCGAATTGAAGAAGGCCGGCCACAACACCAATGTCGGCGACGAGGGCGGCTTCGCGCCGAACCTGCCGACCGCGGACGCTGCGCTCGATTTCATCATGAACGCGATCGGCAAGGCCGGCTACAAGGCCGGCGATGACGTCATGCTCGGGCTCGACTGCGCCTCCACCGAATTCTTCAAGGACGGCAAGTACGTCTATGGCGGCGAGAACAAGACGCGCTCGCGCTCCGAGCAGGCGAAATATCTCGCCGATCTGGTTTCGCGCTATCCGATCGTCACCATCGAGGACGGCATGTCCGAAGACGACATGGAGGGCTGGAAGGAGCTGACCGATCTGATCGGCGGCAAGTGCCAGCTCGTCGGCGACGATCTCTTCGTCACCAATGTGACGCGGCTTGCCGACGGCATCAAGAATGGTCGCGCCAACTCGATCCTGATCAAGGTGAACCAGATCGGCACGCTCACGGAGACGCTTGCCGCGATCGAGATGGCGAACAAGGCCGCGTACACCTCGGTGATGTCGCACCGTTCCGGCGAGACGGAAGACTCCACCATCGCCGATCTCGCGGTCGCTACAAATTGCGGACAGATCAAGACCGGCTCGCTGGCGCGCTCCGACCGGACCGCGAAGTACAATCAGCTCTTGCGCATCGAGCAGCAGCTCGGCAAGCAGGCGAAGTACGCGGGCAGGGCGGCCTTCAAGGCGTTGGCATAACGCTGATCGCGAACGTCGACCTGGTCTCGTAGCCCGGGTGGAGCGGAGCGCAACCCGGGACCGCGGCCTCAACGTTCACCAGCGGCCCCCGGGTTACGCTTGCGCTCCACCCGGCGCAGCGTCGGCCCTTGTTTGTTGCGGCCGGCCCGCCTAACTGAAGGCGGCCGGACAACAGGCAAGGGAGGGGTACGATGGCATCCGACGGCAAGACTGGGCTTCAGCTTCGTTCGTTGATCAAGAAGAGCGGCGAGCTGGAAATTTCGCTTGTAGAGGTGCCAACCCCCGAACCCGGCCCGGACGAGATCGTGGTCCGCGTCGAGGCCACGCCGATCAATCCGTCCGACCTCGGGCTCCTGATCGGCCCTGCCGACCTCTCGACCGCCAAGACTTCCGGTACCAAGGAATTTCCGGTTATCTCCGCCAAAGTGCCGCAAGCGGCGCTTGGCGGGCTTGCGGCGCGGCTCGACCAGTCGATGCCGGTCGGCAACGAAGGCGCCGGCGTCGTCGTGAAGACCGGATCGTCTGACGCGGCGAAGGCGCTGCTCGGCAAGACGGTCGCGCTACTCGGCGGCGCGATGTATGCGCAATATCGGCTGGCGCGGGCGAAGGACGTGCTGGTGCTGCCCGAGGGCACCACGGCTGCGGAAGGCGCCTCCTGCTTCGTCAATCCGCTGACGGCGCTCGGCATGACCGAGACCATGCGGCGCGAGGGCCACAAGGCGCTGGTGCATACCGCGGCCGCCTCCAATCTCGGCCAGATGCTGAACAAGATCTGCCTCAAGGACGGCATTCCCCTGGTCAACATCGTGCGCAACAAGGCGCAGGCCGACATCCTGCACAAGATCGGCGCCAAGTACGTCGTCGATTCCTCCGCGCCGACATTTATCGACGATCTCACCAATGCGCTGGTCGAGACTGGCGCCACCATCGCGTTCGATGCGATCGGCGGCGGCAAGCTCGCCGGCCAGATCCTCAATGCGATGGAAATCGCGATCAGCAAGACCGCCAAGGAATACAGCCGCTACGGCTCGGCCGTGCACAAGCAGGTCTATGTCTATGGCAGCCTCGACACCGGACCGGTCGAATTGCCGCGCGGCTTCGGCATGGCGTGGGGTGTCGGTGGCTGGCTCCTGACCTATTTCCTGCAGAAGCTGCCGCCGGCGGATTTCGCAAGGTTGCGTCAGCGTGTGGTCGACGAACTCAAAACGACCTTTGCAAGCCACTACACGCAGGTGGTGTCGCTGCCGGAAGCGCTGTCGCTTTCCAACATCGCCATCTATGCCAAGCGCGCAACCGGCGAGAAATTCCTGATCAATCCGAATAAGTAGCGTCGTAGCCCGGGTGAAGCGCCAGCGTAACCCGGGACCGTCCTAGACGTTGATGCAGATGCCCCGGGTTGCGCGTTCCGCTCCACCCGGGCTACGGGCGCCACATTTCCGGCCAGGCTCATTTCCGCGAACGCTGTGTTTCCGCAATTGCATGTTCCATGCACTTGCATTCTTTTCGGCGTGGCGGCTTAAGTCCCCCGTCGAACTCCTCGATCAAAGGGAAACCAAATGGCCTACACCGTCGTCACCATCGCAGGCAGCCTGCGCAAGGAGAGCTTCTCGCTGAAGATCGCTCGCGCGCTTGCCAAGCTTGCGCCGTCCTCGCTGAAGCTCGACGTCATCACGCCAGCCGGCATTTCCTTCTTCAACCAAGACCTGGAGGCCAACCCTCCGGCCGACTGGCTGGCGTTCCGGGAGAAGCTGCAGCAGTCGAACGGCATCCTGTTCGTGACGCCGGAATACAATCGCTCGATCCCGGGCGTGCTGAAGAACGCCATTGATGTCGGCTCGCGCCCCTATGGCAAGAGCTCGTTCAACGGCAAGCCGGTCGGCATCGTCAGCAATTCGCCGGGGCCGCTCGGCGGCGTGTTGGCCGCCAAGCACCTGCAGAACATTCTTCCGGGGATTACGGGGGCGATCCTGCAGCAGCCGGAGATCTATCTGAATGCGATCGGCGACGCCTTCGACGCCAATGGCGAGGTCACCAAGGACGCGCTGCGGCAGGTGCTGCAGCAGTATATCGACGCGTTCGCGGCCCACGTTGAAAAGCACAACAAGTGATTTCGTTTTAGGAGTCCATTAACCGCGGCGTCCCAAGCTGCGGCATGGTCTCCCGCACGCGCCTCAAGTCGATCCTGACCGGGCTCGCCCTCTACACGATGGCGGCCCTGATGATCGGCTATTTCGGCGTCAATGCCTATACCGGCAAATACGGCCTGAACGCGCGGCAGGAGCTCGACCAGGAGATCATCGCGCTGACCTCCGAGTTGCAGCGGCTGAAGAAGGAGCGCGCTGAGGGCGAGAAGCGTGTCGCGTTGCTCCGGTCCGAGAGCCTCGACCCCGACATGCTGGATGAGCGCGCCCGCTACCAGCTCGATTACGCCAGCCCGCGCGACCTGGTGCGGATCGGCAGGCCGAACTAGAGCATTTTTCGGTTCTGATTGAATCAGAACCGAAGCTCTAGATTCTTGTTTTGACGCGTTTCTTTACGCGAACCGGCGTCCACCCTCGGATCGAGTCCGAGGGCATGCTTCGCTTGAAAACGCTCTAATTGTCGAGTCGTCCCAACTGCCGTAAGGTGGAAGCGTTTCGAGCGCAGTAGCCCCCGTTGGGGCAAAAAGAACGCATCAAACGCCGGCGAGCCCCGCGATGGCGGTCCAGCTCCTACCGTGACTGACTTTGACGAAGGTCAAGCAAGCCATGGTCCGCAGGCCCTATATTATTGGGTTAAGGGAGGAGTATCAGCGGGATGAAGGAGCTCAAGCTCGCTCATCATGCGGCCCGTGTCGAAGCCGCGATCGAATCCGGCCAGGCCGCGCGATCCGCGCTGGTGGCGTCATGGCGACGGTCTTCCCGATTGCATCAGCTTGATCCCGCCGGCACACGGCCGCCGCAACGGCTGACCGAGGCTGAGTTCCAACAGGCGCGGGAGCGCATCGCGCCGCTATTGCGCGCGGCGCAAGCCAGCATGGATCGGCTGTACCAGGCCGTGGGCGCCGCCGGCTGTTGCGTGCTGCTCGCCAATCACGATGGTATTCCGCTGGAACGGCGCGGGCATGCGGCTGATGATTCCACCTTCGAGGAGTGGGGCTTGTGGACGGGGGCGATCTGGAACGAGGAGCATGAGGGTACCAATGGGATCGGCACCTGCCTGATCGAGCAGCGCGTCCTGACCATTGACCGCGAACAGCATTTCTTCACCCGCAACACGCTGCTGAGCTGCACCGCGGCCCCGATCTATGACGAGCATGCAAGGCTCGTCGGCGTGCTCGATGTGTCCTCGTGCCGCGCCGACCGCACTGATGCCTTTGCCAGCCTGATTGCGCTCGCGGCGGGCGAAGCGGCGCGGCGGATCGAGGCCGAGCTGTTCCGCAACGCCTTTGCGAATGCCCGGATCGTGCTGACCCCGCCGACCGAGGCCAATGGCGGCGGCTTGCTCGCGATCGACAGCGACGACCTCGTGATCGGCGCCACGCGTTCGGCGCGGCTCGCCCTGGGTATCCCGCCCGACCGCGCACTCCGGCCGGTTCCGGCCGCCGACCTGCTCGATGGCCGGGCAGGGCGCTGCGAGCACCTCGGCGACGCGCAGCGTGCGGCCCTGCAGCGGGCGCTGGCGCGGGCACAGGGCAATGTCTCGGCCGCGGCGAAGGCGCTCGGCGTCAGCCGCGCCACCTTGCACCGCAAGCTGAAGCGCTTCGACCTCAAGAGGCATTAAGGCGGAACCGCGCGATTCGGCGCTGGCGGTGGACGCTGTGTGGAACACGGGATGATTGGCCCTGTGGCGCTCGACGGGCTGTGATCAGGTTGATAAGCCCCTCTCCGCAAGGAGAGTTTGAGTCGGGACATGACCGTTGCGATCGAGATGGGGCACACGACAGCCGGCGCCCCGGCTGTTCTGGATCTCGAGGAATTGCTGGCGACCCGCCTCTTGGTGCAGGGCAATTCAGGCTCCGGCAAATCCCATCTGCTGCGTCGGCTGCTCGAACAGAGTGCCGCCTGGGTGCAGCAGGCCATCATCGACCCCGAAGGCGACTTCGTGACGCTGGCCGATCGTTTCGGTCACCTCGTGATCGATGCCGAGGACCATACCGAGCGCGGCCTGCAGGTTGCCGGCGAGCGGGCGCGCATCCATCGCGTCTCCACGGTACTCAATCTGGAGGGACTGGACGCAGAGAACCAGATGCGCCGCGCCGCCGCCTTCCTCGGCGGACTGTTCGACGTCGAGCGCGACCATTGGTACCCGATGCTTGTGGTGGTGGATGAGGCGCAGCTCTTCGCGCCGGCGATCGCCGGGGAAGTGTCGGACGAAGCGCGCAAGCTCTCGCTCGGCGCCATGACCAACCTCATGTGCCGGGGCCGCAAACGTGGGCTTGCGGGGATCATCGCGACCCAGCGACTTGCCAAGCTCGCCAAGAACGTCGCGGCCGAGGCCTCCAATTTCCTCATGGGCCGGACTTTCCTTGATATCGACATGGCGCGTGCCGCCGATCTTCTCGGCATGGAGCGGCGGCAGGCGGAGGCCTTCCGGGACCTGGAGCGCGGACAATTCATGGCGCTGGGTCCGGCACTGTCCCGCCGTCCGCTGGGGCTGCGCATTGGCGCGACGGATACCCACGCGCGCAATGCGACGCCGCGCCTGCTGCCGCTGCCGGAAGCGACGCTGGAAGATGCGCGCGCCGTGATCCTGGCGGCGCCGCCGCCCGAGGCTGGCCGGCCGCAGCGCCGGCCGGCGCCGGATCTTCTCGAGCAACTCAGGGCGGCGAAGTCCGCGGTCCCGGATATCAGCCCCGAGGCGATCGAGCTGCGAATCAGCGACGAGGAGCTGGCCGAGCGGCGCGAGCAGGTGGACCGGATCCTGAGCGCGGTCCTGGCAGAGCCCGATGCGGGCTTCCGCGCCATCGGCGTGCTCTATCAGGAGTTCGTGGTCCGCTGCCGGATCGAGGGTCTCGGTTCGGCCGTGCCGGATCTGAATGACTTCCGCCGCATGCTGACGCGCGCCCGCGCCGGGCTCGGCTCCGATCTGGTCGAGGATGACGCATGGCAGGATGTCTCGCTTCGCGCCTCCATTTTGCCGGAGGATATGCAGGGCGTCTTCATGATGATCGCTCGCGCGGCGAAGGAGGGCTGGCCGTGCCCCAGCGATGCAGCGATCGCGCGCGCCTATGGCTCACACTCGCTCCGCCGCGCCCAGCGTCTGCTGACCTATATCGAGGATCAGGGCCTGATCGTCTGTCAGCTTGACGGTGCAGGTCGGCGGATCGTGACGCTCGTCGAACTGGCCTGGGCGACCGCCCCAGGCGACCCGAATGCCGAGGAGCTGCCGGCGGAGCAAAGCTGCAGCACTGCGTCGCTGTGATGCGACGGTCGGGCAGGGCTTTCTTGTCGGCCCCCTACCTGATAGTGTGAAGTTATGAGGCTCGATTGGCGACTGCCTTTGAAGGCGGGATACGCTGTTGATTGCGGTTGGGCCTAACCGTCGTACCCGGAATCGGCAGTATCGATTGAAACGGTGAAACTCGTTCGCTGCGAGTAACCTATGGGCAACGTCGGGTTTGCGACACGCGTACCGTTATCGCATGATTTCCACCATCCGGGCATGACCTGGATTCCAGGCGGCACATTCCGGATGGGGACAGACAATTGATGAATGGAAGCATCCTTACGCGCTCTCCTTACTGCCTGTCGAACGATGCAAGGTGTAGCGGATTTGATGCCAGTCATGCCTTCGGTCGACCAACTCGGTCGTATCATCGCCACTGTCGCAGCTCCGGCGTTCCTTCTTGGAGCCGTCGCCGCCTTTATCTCTGTGCTCGTTTCCCGGATCAACCGGATCATCGATCGCGCGCAGTTTATTCACGGCATTCCTGACGATGATTCCTCCAAATCATTCCTCAAGGCTGATTTGCCCCGCCTCAAACGGCGGGCCGCGCTTCTGAACAGGGCACTGTTCTGCGCTGTTGTCTCGGGAATTCTCACGGCGCTCATCATCATTGTCGCTTTCGTCAGCGCGATGTTCGATCTGGCGCACGAGTACGGGGTCGCGCTGTTGTTCATCGGCGCGCTCGTCCTGTTTTGCCTGTCTCTGATCGACTTGGCGCGCGAGACGCGAATTTCCCTTCATGACAACGATCTGCGCGGGTAGGCCAAAAGGCATCCTGTCAGCGTCGTTTGCGTAAGCGTAGGCTGCGCGCGTCATCGCGTCACTCAGAGACATATGGCCGCTGTTCCCTTTCGACGCGCAACTTGGCATGCAGTAAAATTGCTGCATGTTGATCTGGGTGGACGACGACCAACTCGACAATGTCTTCAAGGCGCTCGGCGATCCCGTGCGTCGCCGCATCCTTGATCGCTTGGCGAAGCGTCCCGGGCAGTCCTTGTTTGAGATCTGCGCTTCGTTGGTCGCAGAGGATGGCGGAAGCCTGTCGCGACAAACGATCTCGCAGCACCTCGACATGCTGGAGCGGGCTGGGCTGGTCCAGCCGCATTGGAGCGGGCGCACCAAGATGCATAGCTTCGACACTGCGCCTCTGCAGAAAGCAGCCGATGCCTGGCTCAACAAACATCCGAAAAAAGGGAGTGGAACATGAGGATCTATGTCATGAGCGTCTTCGTTGACGATCAGGCCAAAGCCCTGGATTTCTACACGGAGAAGCTGGGCTTCATCGTCAAGCACGACATCCCGCTCGGCGGCGATCATCGCTGGTTGACTGTTGTGTCGAAGGAGGCGCCGGAAGGAACCGAACTCCTGCTTGAGCCGAGTGAGCACCCTGCCGTTAGGCCATACAAATCTGCGCTCGTGAACGATGGGATTCCTGCAGCGTCGTTCAAGGTGGATGATCTCGAAAAGGAATTCGAGCGGTTGCGCCAGCTTGGTGTCGAATTCACGGTACAGCCGATGGATGCTGGCCCCGTCAGAATGGCTGTCTTCGATGATACATGTGGCAATCTCATTCAGCTCGTCGAAATGGTCGACGGAAGGTGAGGGCGGCAACGTCAACGGCGCGGCCTCACATATCGGCTACGGGTCGGAAGCGGCGAAGCCTAGCGCATGTCATACCCGATCTGTCGTCGGCGGCAGGTGTTCGAGCCGGTTCTGGCGACGTCGGGCTCCTTTGACGCGCGTGAAATGAAGGAACCTTCACTACAGCTCCAATGTTACACTCACCCGAGCGCGCGAGACGCATAGCATCAGCCGGTCCTGCCGCTTCGACGTCGGCAACACCTTGTCGCGATGCAGGACAATACCGTCGCGATAGCCACATTCGCAGGAGCCGCAGACGCCCATCTCGCAAGACGACGGCAGCGGGAAATCATGCTCGCGCAGCACATCGAGCAACGACTTGTCCGCAGGCACCAGAATCCGCTGCCCGGTGGACGCCACGGTGGCTTCGAACGGTTCGGGCTTGAAGTTCTCATCCACCGTCATCTGGAAATGTTCGCAGTGAATCTGCTCCTCGGACCATTCCGACAGCGACGACTGCACCGCATCAAGCAGCCGTTGCGGTCCACAGATGTAGACGTGGGTGCCGGGACTGGGCGGACCGATCACCGCCGGATCGAACCGTTCGCCGTGTTTAGAGAACCAGCACTGCAGGTGATTGCCGCAGACCTGCGCCAGTTCAGCGAGCAGCGGCGCCTCCGACGGCGACCTCGCACAATAGTGGAGCGTAAATGCCTTGCCCCACTGCTTCAGGCTGCGCGCCATCGCTAGCAACGGCGTGATGCCGATCCCGCCCGCGATCAGGACATAGCGTTCGCCGTCCGGCGTTAGAGGAAGATTGTTGCGCGGCGCGGAGATGTGGACCTCGCAGCCCTCTCTCAGTGTCTGGTGCGCCCACACCGAGCCGCCACGGCCGTTCGCCTCCCGTTTGATGGCGATCTCGTAGCGCGCGGTGTCGGCCGGATCGCCACACAGGGAGTATTGCCGCACGCGCCCGTCGGGCAGGCGCATATCCACATGGGCACCCGCGCTCCATTCAGGCAGAGCGGGCCGCAGGGGATGAACGAGCGTCAGATGAATAACGTCCGGTGTCGAGAAGCTCAGCTTCTCGACACGCAGCTTCATGATCAAACGTGCTGTCATGGGCTGAGCAACTCGATCTCGTCGCCTGGGCGGATGATGCCGCCGCGCTCGATGCCGCAGTTCAGTCCGGAGCGATTGTAGAGCGGGAGGAAGACCGGCAGACCCAAAAGCTCTTCCAGGTACTTGCACGGAAAGTTCAGCCGCCCGCCGCGCAGGATCACGTCGCCGACGCGAAAGCGCCGCCCGACGAGATGGTTCAGCGGCACGCCCTTCACTGTCAGATTGCGGCGGTGGTCGCGCGGCTCCAGCGCGATCGGCACCTGTTGCAAGGGAGGATCGTTGCGGGAGATAGCATCCAGCGCTTCCTGCTCGATCAGCGTGACCTCGCGCACATCGGGCTTCGGCGAATAGGTGCCGAGACCGCTATAGTAACGGTCGCCGACGATCCCCCGTCCGACCACGCATTCCGCCTCGGCAAGCTCCTCCATCTCGTAGCTGGCGCTTGGCGCGATGTGGATGTGCAGCAGGACGCCGCGCCACTGCGTGGCGCCGCCGTCTTCGGTGACGGCGATCGAACCTGCGGGATGCGCGAACGCCTCGATCATCTTCGGCGGCGGTCGCTCTGGCGAATGCATGTTCACGGCTCATCCTTTCGTGCGTAGCGCAATGGCTTCGACTTCCACCAGCGCATCCTTCGGAAGCCGCGCGACCTCGATGGTCGAGCGCGCCGGAGGCGCATTGCTGAAGAACTCGGCGTAGATCCCGTTCATCACGGCGAAGTCGTCCATGTTCTTCAGGAACACCGTGGTCTTGACGACGCTCTCGAAGGATGCGCCGCCTGCTTCCAGCACCGCGGACAAATTGGCGAGCGACTGGCGTGTCTGCTGTTCGATGCCCTCCGGAATCGTCCCGCTTACAGGATCGATCGGAAGCTGCCCGGACGCAAACACGAGCTGGTCGGTGCGCACGGCCTGCGAGTACGGACCCGCCGCGGGCGCGGCCTTGTCGGTGCTGACGAGGAATTTGGTAGTCATGTGGTCTTCGCTTTCTTTGTCTGACGTTCGAGTCGGGGTCTATCCCGCGAGAAATTCCTCGCGGTTCATGTTGGCTTTGCGTGCGCGCTGATACTCGATGATGCGCGCGGTTTCGCTGGCGACGGCTTCACCCAGCATGCGCTGGATGATGTGCAGTGTGGTGTCGATGCAGAGCGACACGCCTCCGCCCGTCACCACCGCACCGCTGTCGATAATGGGAGCTTCCTGCACGTCGATCTGCGGATACGCGCCGCGCATCCGCCCGAGCGGCGACACTTCCGGCGGCACGACCGCGCGTTTCGTGGTGGCGGCGATGCCGTCGAGCACGCCGCTGGCCGCGAGGATCATGCCGCCCGTGCACACGGAGGCCACCTGCGTCGAGGCATGGACGCGCCTGACATAGTCGAGCGTTGCCTCCGACGCGGCCTGCTGCTCCCACCCCGGACCGCCGGTCACGATGACGACATCGCACACCGGAGCATTGTCGATGCCGAACTGCGCGATGACGTCGAGACCATTGGACAGGCGGATGATGCCCGCCTTCGGTGCGATGGTGCAGATGCGGATGCGAGGAGCGATCCGGCGTGCCATGGACAGCACGCCGAAGGTTGCGAGATCAATCGGCTCGACGCCGTCGTAGATGAAGATGCCAAACAGCATGGAGCTTTTCCGCTTCAGCCGATAGTTTCATCCTTGGTTTCCCGCGCGGCAAAGGCCGCCCACAGCGTCAGGATGGCGATGCCGATCATCATCACCGAGACGCCCGTGGTGCCGCCGAAGTAACCGACCAGCGCCGTAGCGATGATCGGCGAGAATCCGCCGCCGATGGCGGCCGCCGCCTGGAATCCGAACGAAGCGCCGCTGTAGCGAACCCGCGGCCCGAACAGTTCGGGAAAGTAGCTGGATTCCAGTCCGAACATCATGCCGTGCCCGAAATTCATGGCGATGATGATGGCCAGCGTCACCGTGGCGACGCTCTTGGTTTCCAGCATCCAGAACAGGGGAAACGCGAAAGCGATGGTGAACACTGCGCCGAGCATGAAGAACACGCGGCGACCGATCTTGTCCGACAGCCAGCCGAACAGAGGCAGCGTGATCAGCTCGAACAATGCGGCATACATCACCGCATCGAGCATCATCTGCTTGGGCAGCGCCAGTGTCGTTGTGGCGTACACGACCACGAACACCGTGAGCATATAGACCCAGGACACTTCGGACAGCTTCAGGCCGACGGCGATGAGGAATGTCTTGAAGTTTTTGCCGAGAGCCTCGCCGAACGGGTTCTTCGAGAACGAGTCGGTGGCCTTCATCTTCTCGAAGACCGGCGTCTCCGGAACCCGCGAGCGGATGAACGTACCTAGCGCGAGCAGCAGGACGCTGGCCAGGAACGGAATGCGCCAGCCCCACGCCTGGAAGTCGGCCTCGGGAAGCTTCGTCGCCAGCGCAAACACCAGCGTCGCCAGCACCAGGCCGATGGGAAAACCGATCTGCACGAAGCTGCCGTAGAAGCCGCGCTTGTCGGCGGGCGAATGCTCGATGACCATCAGCGAGGCGCCGCCCCACTCGCCGCCAAGGCCGATGCCTTGAATGATGCGCAGCAGGATCAGGAGGATGGGGGCGAGCACACCGATGGAGGCGTAGTTCGGCAGCAATCCGATGCAGAACGTGCTGAGGCCCATGATGAACATCGTGAGCACGAGCATCGACTTGCGTCCCATCCGGTCGCCAAAGTGCCCGAACAGCGCGCCGCCTAGCGGGCGGGCCACAAAGCCGACGGCGTAAGTGCCGAGCGCGGCAAGCGTTCCCGTCAGCGGATCAATGGTCGGAAAGAACGCCTTATTGAACACGAGCGCCGCAGCGGTCGCATAGATCAGGAAGTCATACCACTCAATGATGGTGCCGACGCTGCTCGCAATCACGATCGATCGCATCTTGGAGCCAGCCGTTCGGGTGTCAGATATGGTCGCAGCAATGCTCATTTCCAACTCCTCAAAAAACCCCGGGAACACATTTCCCGTTTATGAGAGGTTTTTCCAAAGTAGTGGATGCAAGCGGTGTGCCGGAATTCTTCCGCCGAAAACGCTGAGCTTTTTCGCAAGCTCGAATGCTTTGATGAATTTGGAAGCTGCTGGCGCTCAAAAAAGCCCGCAAATTCGGCGCTGCATGCGATTGCGGCAAGGCGCCCGCGACCGCGCGCCGACGCCCATCAATTGACCGAAGTGACTGAAAAAGCGGCTCTGGCCGCAGCATCGGTCACGGCGGATCACGTCGCGGTTAGAAGATTAGTTTCCACTTCAGTGGATCACGATCGTACCTTCGCGGTGTCGATCACGAGGAAATACTCGCACGGCGTCTTGCCGAGATTGAGGAATGAATGGTCGGCATCCGCCTGGAAATAAAGGGAATCCCCCTGATTGAGATTGACGCGCTGATCGCCGATCGAGACCCGCATCCGTCCGCGCAGCACGAAGATGTACTCCTCCACGCCCCGACGATGGGCCACGAAGTTTCCGGTGTCCGCTTCCGGCGGTAGCGTGTTGAGCACCCAGTCGATCCCGCGCCCGGGAAGCACGGGAGAAATACACCGCCGCAGGAAGCCGGATTCCTCGTCCCTCAGGATCGGCTGGCGGGCGGCCGGGATATAAACGATTTCGCGTTCGACCGCGGGCGCCATCAGTTGCGAGAACGTGACGCCCAGCGCTTCCGCCAGCTTGGACAGGATCACGGTGGAGGGAACCGTCTCGCAGCGCTCGATCTTGGAGATCATGGAGCGGCTGACACCGGATGCCTCGGCGAGCTGTTCGAGCGAGAAGTTGTTCTTCTTCCGGAAATGACGAATCTCTTCGGCGAGAACCGAAAGCTGAGAACTGTCACTGGGATCTAAAGTGCTCAAACCGGTAATCCTTTTTGATGAGCACTACTCTTACGGATTCAGAGTGGTAAGGGCAATCTGGAGGTTGGATGGGGGCAGTCGCTGTCCTTGTGGTTTATCTGCGCTTCGAGAGAAGTTTCTGGAAGCTCACGCAGCCCTGTCGTCCTCCAGAATGAAACGCGGCGGTCCCTCCGCTGCGAGTGTCGCAAATCTGCGACAGGTCGGTGCCGTGTTCTGATGTCACCCCGCTGACATCCTTGCTTCCGCCCGACATGTTTTTCCTGCCGTCGCGCGGCATGAGCCGGCGATGGTCAGCAATCAAACAATAGCGGGAGTGAAGCATGAACAAGCCTGAATTCCTCACGACATCGACGAACCCGTTCGCGGAGCGGTACGACAATTTCATCGGCGGCAAATGGGTCGCGCCGCGCGCGGGCAAGTATTTCGACAACGCCTCGCCGGTGACCGGCAAGGTGGTCTGCAAGATCGCGCGCTCGGATGCGCAGGACATCGAGCTCGCGCTCGATGCCGCACATGCTGCCAAGGACGCCTGGGGACGCTCCAGCGTCGCGGAGCGGGCCAACATCCTCAACCGGATCGCCGACCGCATGGAGGAGAACCTGGAGCGGCTCGCGATCGCCGAGACCTGGGACAACGGCAAGCCGATCCGCGAGACCCGCGCTGCCGACGTGCCGCTCGCGATCGATCATTTCCGCTACTTCGCCGGCGTCGTGCGCGGGCAGGAGGGGAGCCTCGCCGAGATCGACCACGACACGGTGGCCTATCACTTTCACGAGCCGCTTGGTGTGGTCGGCCAGATCATCCCGTGGAACTTCCCGCTTCTGATGGCGTGCTGGAAGCTGGCGCCTGCGCTGGCCGCCGGCAATTGCGTGGTGTTGAAGCCCGCCGAGCAGACCCCGGCCTCAATCATGGTGTGGATCGAGCTCATTGCCGACCTGCTGCCTGCCGGCGTGCTCAACATCGTCAACGGCTTCGGGTTAGAGGCTGGCAAGCCGCTGGCGTCGAGCCCGCGGATCGCCAAGATCGCCTTCACGGGCGAAACCACGACAGGCCGGCTGATCATGCAGTATGCCAGCCAGAACCTGATCCCGGTCACGCTTGAGCTCGGCGGCAAGTCACCGAACATCTTCTTCAAGGACGTGGCGGCGGAAGATGACGATTTCCTCGACAAGGCGATCGAGGGCTTTGTGATGTTCGCGCTGAACCAGGGCGAGGTCTGCACCTGCCCGAGCCGCGCGTTGGTGCAGGAAGATATCTATGAGCGCTTCATGGAGAAGGCGCTGAAGCGCGTTGCGGCGATCGAGCAGGGCGACCCGCGCAATCCCGCCACCATGATCGGCGCCCAGGCCTCGAACGAGCAGCTCGAGAAGATTCTTTCCTACATCGATATCGGCAACAAGGAAGGGGCCAAGCTCCTGACCGGCGGTGCGCGCGCCATGCTTGGCGGCGATCTCGAAGGCGGCTTCTATGTCCAGCCCACCGTGTTCGAGGGCAACAACCGGATGCGGATCTTCCAGGAGGAGATTTTTGGACCGGTCGTGTCGGTCACGACGTTCAAGACCGATGAGGAGGCGCTCGCCATCGCCAACGACACGCTCTACGGCCTCGGCGCCGGCGTCTGGAGCCGCGATGCCAATCGCTGCTACCGCTTCGGGCGGGCGATCCAGGCCGGCCGCGTCTGGACCAACTGCTACCACGCCTATCCGGCGCACGCGGCGTTCGGCGGCTACAAGCAGTCGGGCATCGGCCGCGAGACCCACAAGATGATGCTCGACCACTACCAGCAGACGAAGAATCTCCTGGTCAGCTACAGCCCCAAGAAGCTCGGCTTCTTCTAATTCCGCGGCGTGATGACGGCGCGAGGTCCGCCCGCGCCGTCATCACGCAATGAAATTCCGAACAAACGCAATCGCTAGCAATATTTTGATTCACGCTGCACTGCGGCATAGCAATTGCTGTGCGACATCACGCAATCCTTCCACGGCCGTTTGAGTTGGGATAGAGAGGGCCAAATCATCCCTCTCATCCGGAAATGCCATGGCCGCACCCAAGAAAAGCGTCACGAAGGACTCAGGGCAGGAGAAGGGGGACGGCTCGCCGCCGGAATTCACCAAGGAGCAGGAACTCAAGGCGCTGCGCGACATGCTGCTGATTCGGCGCTTCGAGGAGAAGGCCGGCCAGCTCTACGGCATGGGCGCGATCGGCGGCTTCTGCCATCTCTATATCGGCCAGGAGGCCGTCGTCGTCGGCATGCAGATGACCCTGAAGAAGGGTGACCAGGTCATAACGGGCTACCGGGACCACGGGCACATGCTGGCCTGCGGCATGGATGCCAAGGGCGTGATGGCCGAGCTGACCGGACGCCGCGGCGGCTATTCCAAGGGCAAGGGCGGCTCCATGCACATGTTCAGCGTGGCCGAGCATTTCTACGGCGGCCACGGCATCGTCGGCGCGCAGGTCTCGCTCGGCACCGGGCTCGCCTTCGCCAACCGTTACCGGGAAAACGATTTCGTGAGCCTGGCCTATTTCGGCGACGGCGCCGCCAACCAGGGCCAGGTCTATGAAAGCTTCAACATGGCCGAGCTGTGGAAGCTGCCGGTAGTCTACATCATCGAGAACAATCGCTATGCCATGGGCACCTCGGTGACGCGGTCCTCGGCGCAGACCGATTTCTCCAAGCGCGGCATCTCCTTCAACATCCCGGGCCGGCAGGTCGACGGCATGGACGTGCGCGCGGTGAAGGCGGCAGGCGAGGAGGCGGTCGCCTGGTGCCGCGCCGGCAAGGGCCCCTATATCCTGGAAATGCAGACCTACCGCTACCGCGGCCACTCGATGTCCGATCCGGCCAAGTACCGAACCCGCGAGGAGGTGGAGAAGGTCCGCCATGACCAAGACCCGATCGAGCAGGTCCGCAACCGTCTGCTCGCCGCCGATGTCAGCGAGCAGGACTTGAAGTCGATCGATGCCGAGGTGCGCGATATCGTCAATGCCGCTGCCGACTTCGCCCAGCACGATCCCGAGCCCGATCCGTCCGAGCTCTACACCGACGTCTACCGCTAAGCGCAGACTGAAAACGAAAGAGTTATCCGGGAGCCGATATGCCCATTCAAGTTCTCATGCCTGCGCTGTCGCCCACGATGGAGAAGGGCAACCTCGCCAAATGGCTGAAAAAGGAAGGCGAGCCGATCAAGTCGGGTGACGTCATCGCCGAGATCGAGACCGACAAAGCCACGATGGAGGTCGAGGCCACCGATGAGGGCACGCTCGGCAAGATCCTGATCCCGGAAGGCACCGCCGACGTCGCCGTCAACACGCCGATCGCGACCATCCTGGCCGACGGCGAAAGCGCCGCCGATCTCGCCAAGGCCGCCAGCCCTGCCAAGCAGGAGAAGGCCGCCGAGTCGGCGCCCCCGGCGCAGGCCAAGGCCGAAGCGCCTGCGCCCAAGGCAGAAGAGAAAGTGCCGGCCGCACCGAAGGCGGTCAGCGAGCCTGAGGCGGAGGTGCCCGCCGGCACCGAGATGATCACCCAGACCATCCGCGAAGCGCTGCGCGACGCCATGGCGGAGGAGATGCGGCGCGATCCTGATGTCTTCCTGATGGGCGAAGAGGTCGCCGAATATCAGGGCGCCTACAAGGTGAGCCAAGGACTGCTGCAGGAGTTCGGCGCGCGGCGCGTGATCGATACGCCGATCACCGAGCATGGCTTTGCCGGCATCGGCATCGGCGCGGCGATGGCGGGCCTGAAGCCGATCGTCGAGTTCATGACCTTCAACTTTGCCATGCAGGCGATGGACCAGCTCATCAACTCCGCCGCCAAGACGCTCTATATGTCCGGCGGCCAGATGGGCTGCTCGATCGTGTTCCGCGGGCCAAACGGCGCCGCCGCCCGCGTCGCTGCGCAGCACAGCCAGGACTATTCGTCCTGGTACTCGCACATTCCGGGCCTCAAGGTGGTCGCGCCGTTCTCGGCCGCCGACTACAAGGGCCTGCTCAAGGCCGCTATCCGCGATCCCAATCCGGTGATCTTCCTCGAGAACGAGGTGCTGTACGGATATTCCGGCGAGGTGCCGAAGCTCGACGACTATATCGTGCCGATCGGCAAGGCGCGGGTCGCGCGGAAGGGCCAGCACGTCACCATCATCTCCTGGTCCAACGGCATGACCTATTCGCTGAGGGCCGCCGACGAGCTCGCCAAGGAAGGCATCGAGGCCGAGGTGGTCGATCTGCGCACGCTGCGTCCGATGGACACCGAGACCATCGTCGCGTCGATCCAGAAGACCGGCCGCGCGGTGACGGTCGAGGAGGGGTGGCAACAGAGCGGCGTCGGCGCCGAGGTCGCCGCCCGCATCATGGAGCATGCTTTCGATTATCTGGATGCGCCGGTTACGCGCGTATCCGGCAAGGACGTGCCGATGCCCTACGCAGCCAATCTGGAGAAGATGGCCTTGCCTTCGGTTGCCGAGGTGGTGGAAGCCGCCAAAGCTGTTTGTTACCGGTGACGCATGACGGGCCCGCAGGAACAGCCGCTACCGCCTGACGTGATGGGTCGCGACGACGCGATCGAGGTGCTGCGCGCCTTTGTCGTCGACGGCGGGCTTTCGATCGCCTTCCAGCGCGCCTTCGAGGAGCCGGATATGTGGGGCCTGATGCTGGTCGACATCGCCCGTCATGCCGCACGCGCCTATGCGCGCGAGAGCGAGTACACCGAGGAAGAGGCGCTCGCTCGCATCATCGACATGTTCCAGGCTGAGGTCGCGCGGCCGACCGATCCGGGCAGCACCACGCCGCGATCGAAACAGGGGCATTGATCGTGACCGTCGAGCAATACCACTACGACTTCATGGCGGAAGCGATCCGCGAGGCGGAGATCGGCATCTCCGAGGGCGGATTGCCGATCGGCGCGGTGCTGACACGCGACAACAAGATCGTCGCGCGCGGCCATAACCGGCGGATGCAGGAGAAGAACGTCATCCTGCACGGCGAGATGTCGTGCCTGCGCGACGCCGGCCTGATCTCGTTCCATGATACGGTCATGTACACGACGCTGTCGCCATGCTCGATGTGCGCCGGTGCGATCGGATTGTTCAAGCTGAAGCTGCTCGTCATCGGGGAGTCCGTGACGTTCCCGGGCAGCAAGGACATCCTGACGCAATTCGGTATCCCCTTCATCGATCTCGCCGACACGAGGTCGATCGACATGATGAAGAACTGGCGCTCGGATCCCGCCAACGAGCGCACCTGGCAGGGCGATATCGGCAATTGATGCGTCCTCTGCCCATACCGAACCGCCCAGACGATTCCGGCTGGTTTCCTCCCGCGACGGAAGCCGCCATGCAAAAGTTAGCTTTGTGAGGTCACCATGCCCATCAACATCCTGATGCCCGCGCTGTCGCCAACCATGGAGAAGGGCAATCTGGCCAAATGGCTCAAGAAGGAGGGCGACAAGGTCAAGTCCGGCGACGTGATCGCGGAGATCGAGACCGACAAGGCGACGATGGAAGTCGAGGCGGTCGACGAGGGCACCATCGCCAAGATCCTGGTGCCTGAAGGCACGCAGGACGTTCCGGTCAATGACGTGATCGCGGTGCTGGCCGGCGACGGCGAGGACGTGAAGGCGGCCGCGAGCGGCGCCGGAGCTGCGCCGCCGAAAGCCGCTGAGGCGCCTGCCGCAAAGCCCGCACCGGCGCCAGCGCCGGCTCCCGCCCAACCAGCGCCGGCACCGAAAGCTGCTGCGCCTGCGGCAGCACCGGCACCAGCGCCGCAAGCCGCAGCACCGGCGCCCCGGGGCAACGGTCACGCCCGCATCTTCTCGTCACCGCTGGCACGACGCCTTGCCAAGGAAGCCGGCATCGAGCTCGGGCGCATCAACGGCAGCGGCCCGCACGGCCGCATCGTCGCGCGCGACGTCGAGGAGGCGAGGTCCGGCAAGGGCCTGAAGGCGCCGCCGGCCGCGCCCAGCACGACGCCGTCCATCGCGCCGTCGATGTCGGACCAGCAGATCCTCGCGCTGTTCGAGCCGGGTTCGTATGAGATCGTGCCGCATGACGGCATGCGCCGCACCATCGCGCAGCGCCTCACCGCGTCGATCCAGCAGATCCCGCATTTCTATCTGACGATCGACTGCGACATCGGCAAGCTGCTCGTCGCGCGCGAGGAGATCAACGCCGCCGCGCCGAAGGACGCCGACAAGAAGCCGCTCTACAAGCTCTCGGTCAATGACTTCGTCATCAAGGCGATGGCGGTCGCGCTGCAGAAGATACCGAACTGCAATGTGAGCTGGACCGAAGGCGGCATGGTCAAGCACAAGCATTCCGACCTCGGCGT
The DNA here is from genome assembly GCF_055229415.2 of Bradyrhizobium sp. Leo114. Lineage (NCBI taxonomy): Bacteria > Pseudomonadati > Pseudomonadota > Alphaproteobacteria > Hyphomicrobiales > Nitrobacteraceae > Bradyrhizobium > Bradyrhizobium sp. Leo114. The sequence goes on from NZ_JBUYEN020000028.1 coordinate 27,694, forward strand.
TGCGGTAGCGATGCCGGGCGGCCTGATCACGCCGATCATCCGGAGAGCGGAGACCAAGACGCTGTCGGTCATCTCCGGCGAGATGAAGGACTTCGCCGCCCGAGCCCGCTCGCGGAAATTGAAGCCGGAGGAATATCAGGGCGGCACCACGGCAGTCTCCAACCTCGGCATGTACGGCATCAACCACTTCACCGCCGTGATCAACCCGCCGCATGCGACGATCCTGGCCGTCGGCGCCAGCGAGGAGCGCCCCGTGGTGCGGAACGGCAAGATCGAGATCGCCAGCATCATGAGCGTGACGCTGTCCTGCGATCATCGCGCCATCGACGGCGCGCTCGGCGCCGAGCTGATCGGCGCCTTCAAGCAGCTCATCGAAAACCCCGTCATGATGATGGTGTGATGCGTGACCTCCAACGCATTGCTCTATGGTCCCTATGTTCTCGCAATAGCGCTGGCGATTGCTGCGCTGATCGTCCGTGCGCGTGATCTGGCATCGACCACCCAGTTCCGGATGATGCTGGGCGGCGCCGGGCTGCTTGCGCTTGGATGGACCGGATTCCTGGTTGCTCTGGCTAGATCGGATTTGTGATGGCTGACACTTCCTTCGACGTTATCATCATCGGCGCTGGCCCCGGCGGCTACGTCACCGCGATTCGCGCCGCGCAGCTCGGCTTCAAGACCGCTGTGGTGGAGAAGGCCTATCTCGGCGGCATCTGCAACAATTGGGGCTGCATCCCGACCAAGGCGCTGCTGCGCTCGGCGGAAGTCTATCATCTGATGCAGCACGCCAAGGATTACGGCCTGTCGGCGGACAACATCTCGTTCGATCCGAAGGCGGTGGTGCAGCGCTCGCGCAACGTGGTGAAGCGGCTCAACGAGGGCGTCGGCTTCCTGTTCCGCAAGAACAAGATCACGACGATCTGGGGCGAAGCGACGATCGATGCGCCAGGCAAGCTGACGGTCAAGAAGTCTTCCGTCGAGGCGCCGAAGGGCGCGCTCGGCGAGGGCACCTACCAGGCAAAACACATCATCATCGCGACCGGCGCGCGGCCGCGCGTACTGCCGGGACTCGAGCCCGACAAGAAGCTGGTCTGGACCTATTTCGAAGCGATGGTCCCCGACAAGATGCCGAAATCACTGCTTGTGATCGGCTCCGGCGCGATCGGCATCGAGTTCGCCTCGTTCTACCGTACCCTCGGCGCGGAGGTGACGGTCGTCGAAGTGCTGCCGCAGATCCTGCCGGTCGAGGATACCGAAATCGCGAAATTCGCGCACAAGGCGTTCGAGAAGCAGGGCATCAAGATATTCACCAACACAAAGGTGACAAAGCTCGACAAGAAGAGCGACAGCGTGGTCGCGACCATCGACGACGGCAAGGGCAAGCCGCAGACCATGGAGTTTGACCGCGTGATCTCCGCCGTCGGCGTGGTCGGCAATGTCGAAGGCATCGGGCTGGAGAAGCTCGGCGTGAAGGCCGAGCGCGGCATCATCGCGATCGATGGCTTCTGCCGGACCAACGTCCCCGGCATCTATGCGATCGGCGACGTCGCTGGTCCCCCGATGCTCGCGCACAAGGCCGAGCATGAAGGCATCGTCTGCGTCGAGGCGATCAAGGGCCTGCATCCGCACCCGATGGACAAGAACATGATCCCGGGCTGCACCTATTGCTATCCGCAGGTGGCGTCCGTCGGCATGACCGAGGCCAAGGCCAAGGAAGCCGGACGCGACATTCGTGTCGGCCGCTTCCCGTTCGTCGGCAACGGCAAGGCGATCGCGCTCGGCGAGGACCAGGGTATGGTCAAGGTGATCTTCGACAAGAAGACCGGCCAGCTCCTCGGCGCGCACATGGTCGGCGCTGAGGTCACCGAGCTGATCCAGGGCTATGTGATCGCGATGAACCTCGAGACGACAGAAGAAGAGCTGATGCACACCATCTTCCCGCATCCGACACTGTCGGAGATGATGAAGGAAGCGGTGCTGGACGCCTACGGGCGCGTCCTCAACATGTAACGAGAGGGACGGCGAACCGTGAAAGACAACGACAATCTCACCATCGAACGCCCGACCTTCGTCACCCATCTCGAATGCGCGATGGAGGGGGATCACTATCCCGCCGACCAGGTGCACAACCTCTCCGAGGCCGGCAAGCCGCTCTTGGTGCGCTATGACCTCGAGGGCGTGAAGAAGGCGCTGAGCAAGGATGCGCTGAAGCAGCGTCCCGCCGACATGTGGCGCTATCGCGAATTGTTGCCGGTGCGCCAATGCAAGGACATCGTCAGCCTCGGCGAGGTGACGACGCCGTTGATCCGGCTGCCGAAACTCGGCGCCAGGCTCGGCGGCGGCGAGATCATCGTCAAGGACGAGGGGCGGCTGCCGACCGGCTCGTTCAAGGCGCGCGGCCTCGTCATGGCGGTGTCGATGGGCAAGGCGCTCGGCATCAAGCACATGGCGATGCCGACCAACGGCAATGCCGGTGCCGCGCTCGCCGCTTACGCCACCGCCTGCGGCATCAAGACCACGATCTTCTGCCCGGCCGACACGCCGGAAGTGAATGTCAGCGAGATCGAGTTGCAGGGCGCGACCGTTTACCGCGTCAACGGCCTGATCGATGATTGCGGCAAGATCGTCGGCGAGGGCAAGGCCAAGGTCGGCTGGTTCGACACGTCGACCTTGAAGGAGCCGTACCGGATCGAGGGCAAGAAGACGATGGGGCTTGAGCTGGCCGAGCAGCTCGGCTGGGACGTGCCGGACGTGATCTTCTATCCGACCGGCGGCGGCACCGGCCTGATCGGCATGTGGAAGGCCTTTGCCGAACTGGAGGCGATCGGCTTCATCGGCAGCAAGCGCCCGCGCATGGTCGCGGTGCAGGCCTCCGGCTGCGCGCCGATGGTGCGTGCTTTTGAAGCAGGCACCGAGCACGCGACGCGCTGGGAAGACGCGCACACCATCGCCTCCGGCATCCGCGTGCCGCAGGCGATCGGAGATTTTTTAATCCTGCGCGCGGTCCGCGAGAGCAAAGGTTTCGCCATTGCGGTCGAAGACGATAAGATTTCTGCTGCGCTGAGCGAAGTTGCGCGCGAGGAGGGGCTGTTGCTGTGCCCCGAGGGCGCGGCCACTTACGCGGCCTACAAGCAGAGCCTCGCCGACGGACGCGTCACTAAAAGCGATCGCGTGATGCTGTTCAATTGCGCTACAGGTCTTAAGTACCCGCTGCCGCCGGTCACGCGCACGCTCGATCGTTTCAAGCCGATCGACTTCGCGCAATTCTAAGCCGGACATTTTCGAATGGAGTAGGCGATGCGAAAGGTAGTCTTGGCGTTCCTTGCGGTGTTGACATGGTGCGGCGCCGCCGTCGCCCAGAACTATCCTTCGCATCCGATCACTATCATCGTGCCGTTCTCCGCCGGCGGGCCGTCGGATGCGATGGCGCGTATCCTCGCCGAGCGGATGAAGGCCTCGCTAGGAGAGACGCTCCTGATCGAGAACGTCACGGGAGCGGGCGGCTCGATCGGCGTCGGCCGCGCAGTACGCTCGCCGGCGGACGGCTACACGATCTCGTTCGGCCATCTCGGCACGCATGTCGCCAACGGCGCCGTCTACAAGCTCGGCTATGACCTCGTCGCCGATCTCGAGCCGGTGGTGCTGTTGCCGAGCAATCCGATGATCATCGTCAGCAAGAACGCGATCCCCGCCAAATCGCTAAGCGAACTCTTGGCCTGGCTGAAGTCGCGACCGTCGCCGCCGACCGCCGGCACTGCGGGCGCCGGCTCCGGCAGCCACATCGCCGGGCTCTATTTCGAGACCGTCTCCGGCATCAAATTGCAATATGTGCCATATCGCGGCACCGCGCCGGCGTTGAACGATCTCGTTGCGGGGCAGATCGACATCATGATCGATCAGACCTCCAACTCGATCAACCAGGTTCGCGCCGGCACCATCCGCGCCTATGCCGTCACCGACGACAGGCGCGTCGACTCTGCGGCCGAGGTCCCAACCACCGATGAAGCCGGTCTGCCCGGCTTCCACATGACGCTGTGGTCCGGCCTTTGGGTGCCCAAGGGCACGCCGAAGGAGATCGTCGCCAAGCTGAACGCCGCGGCCGTCGAGGCGCTGAACGATCCCGCGGCCGTGAAACAGCTCGAAAACCTCGGCCTGCGCATGCCGCCGAAGAATCAGCTCACGCCCGAAGCCCTCGGCGCCTGGCAGAAGGCCGAGATCGCAAAATGGTGGCCGATGATCAAGGACGCCGACGTCAAGGTGGATTGAGGTTGTAGTCGGTAGCCCGGGTGAAGCGAAGCGCAACCCGGGACAGTGCGAGCCGCAAGGGAATCACTGCGCCGCGCCTGCCGGCGCGGTCGCCGCGGCGTTTGTTTCCTGCGTAACCACGCGCTGATCGGTCTTCGTTGCCACCGCCGTGCCGCTGCCAAAACGCGCGCGGTAGACCAGCAAGTTCTCCATCACGCGCTGCACATAATTGCGCGTCTCGGAGATCGGAATGCGCTCGACCCAATCGACCGGATCCACGTTCGGATCGCGTGGGTCGCCATAGGCCTTCACCCAGTCGCGCACGCGGCCGCGGCCGGCGTTGTAGCCGGCGAAGGTCATGATGTGACAACCCTTGTAATCCGCGAGCAGGGCGCTGAGTTCGGCTGCACCCATCTGGGTGTTGTAGACGGGATCGGAAACCATCCGGTCCCAGTCATAGGTCACGCCGAAGCGCTTGGCGGTGTCACGGCCGGCTTCCGGCGTCACCTGCATCAGTCCGACCGCATTGGCCGGCGACTTGTCGCGCTGGTCGAAGGCGCTCTCGGTGCGGGCCACCGAATAGATCACGCTGCGCTCGACCTCGGGCGCGACCTGAGTGTGGTTGGGGATCCCGATGGTTGGGAAGGCATAGCGCTCGAGCGCAAGGCCGCGCCCGAGCGCCGATTTGCCGAGTTGCAGCATGGCGGCCGCGTCGTTGCGACGGGCCGTAAGCTCGCCGAGCGCGTTAAGCGTGGCGACGTCGGTGCTCTGCTCGCCGAGATCGGTGGCGAAATACAGCGCCACGTCGCGTTCGCCAATCTGGTAGAGCATATCGGCGGCCCGTACGCGCTCGTCTGCGGCCGCCATATCGTCGGAGGCAGGGGCCGGCGAGGGCGTCCGCAGCTCGATGGCATCAAGGCCCAGCCTGGCGCGCGCGAGCTGTCCGTAATAGGCGGTCGGGTAGCGCGCGGCGGCCTCAAAGCTGGCGCGCATCGCGTCCTTTTCTCCAAGCGCTTCGGCGGCGCGTCCGCGCCAGTAGTTGGCGCGCGCCAGCACGATCGGATTGGCCGCGCCTTCGTCGATGCGCGCGAAGTGCGTCGCCGCCGTCACGGGATCGTTGAGATAGCGCAAGGCGATCCAGCCGCACGTGGAGTGGAAATCAGCGCGGTAATATTCGTTGGCCGGCAGCGCGGCGGCGGCGACAACCTGGTATGCGGTCTGGAACTTGCCCTGATCGAGCAGCTTGCGGGCCAGCGAGCGCCGCTCGCGCCACCATTGATCGGTGTCCTGCAGCGCCATGGCCTCGGGCGCGGCCGATAGCACCAGGTCCGCCGCGTCATCAACGCGGTTCTCGCCGAGCAGCCACTGCAGGCGGCAAAGCGTGTAGCCGAGATCCTTGCGGGCCTCGGTTGCGACATCATTGAGCTGGTCGAGCGCCTTGCTCGATTTCGCGGCCACCGCGCCGCACGCCTTCACGATCGCAAGCTCGTCGCTGCCGAGCCGTTGTGCCGCACGCTTGGCGCCGGCAAGATCCTTGGCGCCGATCCGCTTGTCCATGCGCGCGCGGTGATCCTCGCGGGTGAGGAGATCACCGAACACCTCGTACGCGTCGCCTTCCAGCCGATCCGACAATTCCTCCGAGCGCCAGGCGTCGCTCACCAGACGCGCAGCACCATCGCGGTCGCCTTCGGTTAGGAGCACACGCGCCAGCGCGAATTTGCCCTTGGAGCTGGTGGGCCGATCGCGGGTGAAGCGATGAACCGTGGCCGCATCGCTGCGCTCCTGCCACAGCCGCCCCTCGGCCTTGCGGCGCAATAGCGCCATGCTCGGCCAATCCGGATTGGCGGCCATGAACGCCGCATACCGGCTGAAATTCGCCGTCGTCTCCGTGTGGCGCAGGATGTACCATTCGACCAGCTTCTGGCCCGCCGGGTCGGTGATCTTGTCTCTCGTGGCGGTCGCCTCTTCCGTCTTCGCCTTGCGCGCCAGATCGATCCCGTCTTTCACCAGCGCGAGATCGCCCGACAGTGCCGGCGTCGGCGCAGCAGCTTCCTTCGCAGATGCATCCTTCGATTGCTTCGACTTGCGGCGCGCATCGGCGTGCTTGCCACGTCCGCGTTTTCCGCCTGCGGCGTCACGCTGGTTGCGCGCCTTCGACGCCTTCGCGTCGCTCGTCTTCTTGATGTGCGCTTGCTTGTGGCTCGAGCGCGCCGTCGCATCCGTCGAGAACAGCGCGAGCACAGCCACCGTGAGGAGACAAGACAGCGAACGTAAGCACTGGTTCATTCCATGGTCCCCCTGCGAACCATTAGACAAACCAAGTCGCAAACCGTGCGGCTTGAGTGACCTAAGGTTATCACAGCGTCGATTCACAACTGTCGCGCTCAGGCCACAGAGCGCAAAAAACGCTGAAGTGAATGGAACTCTAACCGCGGTTGAATTGCGGATTGATCGAGATGGAACTTCGCATCTGCCAATGGTCGCGTTTGTCGTATGATGTTCCCACCGAACAGACGCGAACGGCGCGAACTCAGCCGATAATCTTGGCCAAAGAGAGGTGAAGCGAGGTGTAACCTCGGGCACATCGCCTCGCGAGAACGGGACCTCGCATCCTCTTCGCTATTCGAAATTTCAATTCAATCCGGCCTCGCGTCGTTCGCCCGCTTGACCAGAGACTGATAATCACCGGGCTTGCTGATCTGGAAAGCGGCGGCGGCTGGATAGCGTCACGTCAACCTCTGGTGGCTATGAACAGCCGCTTTCCGAAGCGAGAATCGCAGCGTGAGTCGAGCCGAGCGAAACCCGGCCTTCGCTATGACGGTCTTCCGTGTTGGGTTTTCGCGCGCCCTAAAAACGCCTGCTAAGCGCCCGGAACGCGTCCAAATGGTTGCTAAGGGGCAACGTTTGTTGCGATGAGGCAACAGTTCTCTAAGATTTAACCGTTTAATTGGCCGGGTCTTGCACCCGCCGCTTTTTAGCCACACCCCTGCATGAAATGATGCTTTGTAAGGCTAAAGCCACGGCACTCGCGAAGCGATGGGATGATCACCATTTCCCGGGTCAAGGCAGAGATGGCTAGGGAAACTGGGTTCGCGATGGACGCCAAGACCAAGCTCAAGAACAGACTGCCAAGCCGCCACGTGACCGAGGGTCCCGAGCGCGCCCCGCATCGTTCGTATCTCTATGCCATGGGGCTCACCACCGAGCAGATCCACCAGCCGTTCGTCGGCGTGGCCACCTGCTGGAACGAAGCCGCGCCGTGCAACATCTCGCTGATGCGCCAGGCCCAGGCGGTGAAGAAGGGCGTGGCCTCCGCCGGCGGCACCCCGCGCGAATTCTGCACCATCACCGTCACCGACGGCATCGCCATGGGCCATGACGGCATGCGCTCGTCGCTGCCATCTAGGGAATGCATCGCCGACTCGGTTGAACTGACCGTGCGCGGTCACTCCTACGACGCCTTGGTTGGCCTCGCCGGCTGCGACAAGTCGTTGCCGGGTATGATGATGGCGATGGTCCGCCTCAACGTGCCCTCGATCTTCATCTATGGCGGCTCGATCCTTCCAGGCAATTTCCGCGGCCAGCAGGTCACCGTCCAGGACATGTTCGAAGCCGTCGGCAAGCACTCGGTCGGCGCCATGTCGGATGCCGATCTCGACGAGATCGAGCGTGTGGCCTGTCCGTCGGCCGGTGCCTGCGGCGCCCAGTTTACCGCCAACACCATGGCGACCGTGTCGGAAGCGATCGGGCTCGCACTCCCGTATTCTGCCGGGGCGCCGGCGCCTTACGAGATCCGCGACGCGTTCTGCGCCGCCGCCGGCGAGAAGATCATGGAGCTGGTCGCCAAGAACATCCGGCCGCGCGACATCATCACCCGTAAATCCCTGGAGAATGCTGCGGCCGTGGTCGCGGCCTCTGGTGGCTCGACCAATGCCGGCCTGCATCTGCCGGCGATCGCCAATGAATGCGGCATCAAGTTCGATCTGTTCGACGTGGCGGAAATCTTCAAAAAGACTCCGTACGTCGCGGATTTGAAGCCGGGCGGCCGTTATGTTGCCAAAGACATGTTTGAAGCTGGCGGCATTCCGCTGCTGATGAAGACGCTGCTCGATAACGGTTACCTCCACGGCGATTGCCTGACCGTGACGGGCCGAACGATCGCCGAAAACCTCAAAAGCGTGAAATGGAATCCGCATCAGGACGTGGTTCGTCCGGCGGACAAGCCGATCACCGTCACCGGCGGTGTCGTCGGCTTGAAGGGTAATCTTGCGCCGGAAGGAGCGATCGTGAAGGTCGCGGGCATGTCGAACTTGAAGTTTACCGGGCCTGCCCGTTGCTTCGACCGCGAGGAGGACGCCTTCGAGGCGGTCCAGAAGCGGACCTATAAGGAAGGCGAGGTCATCGTCATCCGCTATGAGGGGCCGAAGGGCGGTCCCGGCATGCGGGAAATGCTGGCAACGACGGCAGCGCTGACCGGGCAGGGCATGGGCGGCAAGATCGCGCTGATCACCGACGGCCGGTTCTCGGGCGCCACAAGAGGCTTCTGCATCGGTCATGTCGGACCGGAAGCCGCCATCGGCGGACCGATCGCGCTGTTGCAGGACGGCGACATCATCGAGATCGACGCGGTGGCCGGGACCCTTAACGTAAAGTTGAGCAACGCCGAACTCGCCGAACGCAAGACCAAATGGTCCCCTCGCGCGACTAACCACACATCTGGTGCGCTGTGGAAGTATGCCCAGCAGGTCGGGCCTGCGGTGGATGGCGCGGTCACCCATCCAGGTGGCGCGCACGAGAAACAGTGTTATGCGGACATTTGAGCGTACGATTATTGCGTTGATTTTAGGGGCCATTCCGGTGGCAGGCCCCGGATTCGCGTTCGACGGCGCCCCGGTCAATCCATCGGACGCCACGCTGCCGATGGTTTCCCCTCAGCCCAGCGCTGGGGGCGGATTGAAGCGGATCGCGGTTCCGCCGCCCACCGCGAATGCCGCCAATTCCACGAGTTCCTTCTCGTCGCTGCAATTTGCCGCAGAGGGCGGCCATCCCGTCGCCCAGTGGAAGCTCGGGCGGATGTACGCCGAGGGCGACGGTGTCGCCCAAGATGACCTGCGCGCCTTCGAATATTTCAGCCGCATCGCCAATGCGCATGCCGAAGATAGTCCCTCGGCGCCGCAGGCGACGATCGTGGCCCAGGCCTTCGTGGCGCTGGGGCGGTACTACCTCAACGGCATCCCGAACTCGAAGATCAAGGCGGACACCGACCGGGCGCGGGAGATGTTCTCTTATGCCGCCTCCTATTTCGGCAATGCCGACGCCCAGTATGACCTCGCCCGGCTCTATCTGAAGACGCCGGCCGCCTCGCGGGAAGATTTCCGCTATGGCGCGCGCTGGCTCGGGCTTGCCGCCCAGAAGGGCCAGCACCAGGCCCAAGCGCTGCTCGGACAGATGCTGTTCAACGGCGACCGGCTGCCGCCGCAGCGGGCCCGCGGCCTGATGTGGCTGACGCTCGCCCGCGACAGCGCCGCTCCCGACGAGATGTGGATCAAGGAAAGCTATAACCGCGCGTTCGCCAAGGCCTCCGACGACGACCGCGCGATGGCGCTGCAGATGCTCGAGCACTGGGTGCAGGGCCGCCGCGACTAGCCAAGATTGGGTCGCCTGCATCCTCGACTGGAGGCCGCACTTCCTCGTCCGTTAGCGGGAAGGGCGAAGCCGCCGTTTTTACGCAGCCTCGAAATCGAGATCGGCCCACACCGGCACGTGGTCTGACGGTTTTTCCCAGGCGCGGACGTAGCTGTCGACCCCGACATGGGTCAGCCGGTCGCTGGCCTGGGGCGACATCAATAGGTGGTCGATCCGCAGGCCCCAGTTCTTCTGCCAGGCCCCGGCCTGGTAATCCCAGAACGTGTACTGGCCGGGCGCGTCGGTGACGGCGCGCAGCGCATCGGTCAGGCCGAGACCGAGCAGGGACTGGAACGCTTCGCGGGTGGTCGGACGGAATAGCGCGTCTTCCACCCAGGCCGGCGGGTTGTAGACGTCCGAGGCTGCCGGGATCACGTTGAAGTCGCCGGCAAGGATCAGCGGCTCTTCCGCTTTAAGTCGCTCCCGCGAGTACTCAAGAAGTCGCGACATCCATTTGAGCTTGTAGGGATATTTGTCGCTGTTCGCCGGGTTGCCATTGGGCAGATAGAGGCAGGCGATCCTGAGCACGCCATGCTTGTGCGTGACCACCCCTTCGAAGAAGCGGGCGTGCGCGTCTTCGTCATCGCCGGCGAGGCCCGACTTGGTCTCGTCGAACGGCAGCTTGGAGAGCAAGGCGACGCCGTTGAAGGTCTTCTGCCCATGCGTGACGACGTTGTAGCCGAGCGATTCGATCTCCAGCCGCGGAAACGCTTCGTCGGTGCATTTGATTTCCTGCAGGCAGACGATGTCAGGGGAGCACTCCTTCAGCCAGGTGAGGAGAAGCTCGAGCCGCTGCCGGATCGAATTGACGTTCCACGTCGCGATGCGAAGTCCCATTCGAAGTCCTCTATTTTTACGAGACCAAGCGTTTCCGCATCTCGATGTGCGGGATGCCGGCCTCCTCGAATTCCTCGCCGACCCGCTCGAACCCGACGCGCGCGTAGAACGGCTCGGCGTGCGTTTGCGCGTTAAGGATCAGTTCGGGATAGCCGAGTTCGACCGCCTTGGCCATCAGCGCGTCCAGCACTCGGGCGCCCATGCCCGTGCCGCGCGCCGCCTTGAGCACGGCCATGCGGCCGATATGGCCGTCGGGCAGCAGCCGGCCCGTGGCCACGGGTGTGCCGTCCTCGGCAAACGCCAGCGCGTGCCAGCTCGGCGCGTCCATATCGTCCCACTCCAGTGCCTCCGGCACGCCTTGCTCTTCGACAAAGACGCCGTAGCGGATGGCACGGGCGCGTTCGCGCACTTCTTCCCAGGTGCAGACAAGGACGGAGGCGGACATGAGGCAGCGATACGGAAAGCTCATTGAAGAGGTGAAATGATACGGCCCGTTTGCCGCCAGCCGTGTCGCGGTCGCCATTCTGGCACATTGTCGAATCGCGACGGGGCGTTGGCGCGTGCCGTATCACCTAATAGTCGCAATTTCGGCCGTTGGCATACCATCAGCCGCTCGGCTGTGATAACCGTTTAAGAATTAATGGCGCAAAATGCGCTGTCGAGGGGCAGGCAGGGGCAGGATTGGGTCGTCACGGCCGTTGTGGGCCGGCGGACGAGCAAAAGGCATGAAGAAACGTAATTTGATTCTCGTTGCAGGCGTCATCGGCATCGCTGCCGTGGCCGCCTACGCCACCCGCTCTTCGTGGCTCGCCGGTGGCGGCGCAAACGCGCAGGCGCCGCAGCGGCCGCGCGCGGTTTCGGTCGAACTCGCCAAGGCGGAGCGTCGGTCGGTGCCCGTCGATGTCGACGCCATCGGAACCGTGACGCCGATTGCCAGCGTGGCGCTGAAGTCACGGCTCGAGACCACGATCATTGGCGTGCATTTCGAGGACGGCGCCAAGGTCAATGAGGGGGACCTGCTGTTCACGCTCGACGCGCGGCAAATCGACGCCCAGATCGAGCAGGCGGAGGGCGTGCTGGCCAGGGACCAGGCCCAGCTCGAGGGCGCGCAGCGCGATCTGCGCCGCTACAACGATCTCGTCGCCAAGGGCGCGACCACCCAGGTCAATGTCGACAATGCCAAGACCCAGTCCGACATCCTGATCGGAACCATCAAGGCCGACCAGTCGGCACTGGAAAATTTGCGGGTCCAGAAAAGCTACACTGTCATCCGCGCGCCGTTCGCGGGCCGCATCAGCGCCGCCAATGTGAAGATCGGCAATTTCGTGCGCCCCGCCGACACCCAGCCGCTCGCCACCATCAACCAGATGGCGCCGGTCTACGTCACTTTCGCGATCCCGCAGCGCGTGCTGGTCGACCTCCGCGACGCGATGGCGAAAGGCGATTCCAAGGTGATCGCGACCGTTCCCGGGCACAAGCGCTCGGAAGATGGCAAGGTCGCGATGGTCGAGAACACCGTGGACTCGACCACGGGCATGGTGACCGTCCGCGGCATCATGGACAATGGAAACGAGACCCTGTGGCCGGGCATTCTGGTGCAGACCGAGCTGATCATCCGTAACGAGGATGCCGTGGTGGTTCCGACAGTCGCGGTCCAGCGCAGCCAGAACGGCAACTATGTCTTCGCCGTGAAGGACGGCGTGGCCAAGGTCATGCCGGTCAAGGTCGACCGCACCTTCGGCGGTTTCTCTGTCATCGCCGAGGGGCTCTCCGGCGGCGAAGATGTCGTCGTCGACGGCCAGCTTCTGTTGTCGGACGGCACGCGGGCCGAGCCGCGCGCCCGCAAGGCCGGGGCGTGAGCGATGTCACTGCCCGAACTTTGCATCCGGCGACCGGTGATGACGACGCTGATCACCGCGGCGATCATCGCCTTTGGCATTTTCGGCTTCCGCCTGTTGCCGGTCTCGGCGTTGCCGAAAGTGGATTTCCCGACCATTGCCGTGACCGCGACGCTGCCGGGCGCGAGCGCCGACACCATGGCGGCCTCCGTCGCCGGCATCATCGAGCGGCAGCTCTCGACGATCGCGGGCATTTCCTCGATGTCCTCGAACTCCTCTCAGGGCACGAGCGTCATCACCATCCAGTTCGATCTGAACCGCAACATCGACGCCGCGGCGCTCGACGTGCAGACCGCGCTGACGATCGCGCAGCGCCGGTTGCCGATCGAGATGACGACACCACCCAGCTTCCGCAAGGTGAACCCGGCGGACTTCCCGGTTCTCTTCATCTCGCTGAATTCGGCGACACTGCCACTCTCGACCGTCAACGAGTATGGCGACATCACTATCGGCCAGGCACTGTCGCAGCTTCCGGGCATCGCCCAGGTCCTGATCTATGGCGCGCAGAAATTCGCGATCCGGGTCCAGGCCGATCCTGTCGCCGCGGCGGCGCGCGGGGTGTCGCTCGAGGACATCAGGTCCGCGGTGTCGCGCGCCAATTCCTCGACCCCGGTCGGAACGCTGAACGGGCCGAAGCAGGACGTCGCGCTACAGGCCTCCGGCCAGATGGACAAGGCGGCTGACTACCGCCAGATCTATGTCGCCTGGCGCAACGGTTCGCCGGTCAGACTCGACGAGATCGCAAAGGTCTATGACAGCGTCGAGAATGACAAGGTCGCGACCTGGCTGAACGATGAGCGCGCGATCGTGCTCGCGATCCAGAAGCAGCCCGACGCCAATACGGTCGCGGTGGTCGATTCCGTGCTGGCGAAGCTGCCGGCACTGCGGGCCTCGATCCCGCCTTCCGTGACCATGCAGGTGATGATGGACCGCTCGGTCTCGATCCGGCAGGCGGTCAGCGACGTCGAGGAAACCCTGCTGATCGCGATCGGGCTGGTCATCCTGGTGATCTTCCTGTTCCTGCGGTCGCTGTGGGCCACCTTCATTCCGGCGCTCGCGGTCCCGATCTCGCTGCTCGGCACCTTCGCGGCGATGTATGCGCTGGACTACTCCGTCAACAACATGACGCTGCTGGCGCTGACATTATCGGTCGGCTTTGTGGTCGACGACGCCATCGTCATGTTGGAAAACATCGTCCGCCACATCGAGCGCGGCATGCGGCCGTTCGAGGCGGCACTGAAGGGCGCACGCGAGATCGGCTTTACCATCATCTCGATCACCTTCTCGCTGATCGCCGTGTTCATCCCGGTGCTCCTGATGGGCGGCATCGTCGGCCGCGTATTCCGCGAATTCGCGGTGACGATATCGATCGCGATCATCGTGTCCGGCTTCGTCTCGCTGACCTTGACGCCGATGCTGTGCGCGCGCGTGCTGCGGGCTCATGACGAGACCAAGCGCCCGAATGTCGTGCTGCGGGCGTTCGAGGCGATGTTCGATGCCTTGCTGCGGGCCTACGAATGGGCGCTCGACTGGGTGCTGGCGAAAAAGGCGCTGATGCTCGCCGTCACCCTGGCGACGCTCGCGGGCACCTTCTATCTCTACATGATCGTGCCGAAGGGTTTCTTCCCGCAGGAGGACACCGGCTTCCTGATCGGCGTGACCGAGGCCGCAACGGACACCTCGTTCGAAGCGATGAAGGTGCGCCAGCAGGCGCTAGTCGACGTGCTTCGGACTGACCCTGCGGTCGATTACGTCAACTCGACCGTCGGTTCCGGCGGGCCCAACCCGACCGCGAATTACGGCCGCCTGTTCATCGCGCTGAAGCCGCAGAAGGAACGCGACAACGCCAGCGTCGTGATCGGGCGGCTGCGCCAGAAGGCCCGCGCCATCCCGGGCATGCAGGCGTTCTTCCAGAGCGTCCAAAATCTCAACATCGGCGGCCGCGTCTCCAAGAGCCAGTATCAATATGTGCTGCAGAGCGGCGATACCGAGTCGCTGTACCGGATCGCGCCCGACATGCGCGACAAGATCGAGAAGATCCCGGGCCTGCTCGACGTCACCACCGATCTCTACATCAAGAACCCGCAGATGACGGTCGACATCGACCGCGAGAAGGCCGCGGTCTACGGCGTCACCGTCGATCAGGTGCGCAACCAGCTCTACAACGCCTACGGCGCGCGCCAGGTCGGCACCATCTACATGCCCTCCAATGACTACCAGATCATCCTGGAGGTGCAGCCGGAGTTCCGGGTCGATCCGTCCAATCTGTCCAAGCTCTACATGAAGACCGGGAGCGGCCAGACCATTCCGCTGGATGCGGTCGCAAGGCTGGTGCCATCGGTCGGGCCGTTGCAGATCAACCACCAGGGCCAGCAGCCGGCGGTGACGATCTCGTTCAACCTCGCGCCCGGCACTTCGCTGGGCTATGCGGTCGACCAGATCACGGCGCTGGAGCAGAGCTCGAACCTGCCGGCCACGATCGCCACCGGCTTCTCCGGCACTGCGCAGGTGTTCCAGGATTCGCTCCGAGGGCAGGGCGTCCTGATCCTCGCCGCGGTGTTCGCGGCTTTCGTGATCCTCGGCATTCTCTACGAGAGCTTCATCCATCCGATCACGATCATCTCCGGCCTGCCGTCGGCCGGCATCGGCGCGATCCTCACTCTGATGCTGTTCAACATGGAGCTGTCGGTGATCGCGATGATCGGCATCGTGATGCTGGTCGGCATCGTCAAGAAGAACGCGATCATGATGGTCGACTTCGCGCTCGAGCGTCGTCGCGTCGGCTTGAGCGCCGAACACGCGATCCGCGAAGCCGCGCTCTTGCGCTTCCGCCCGATCATGATGACGACGTTTGCCGCGATCTTCGGCACGCTGCCGATCGCACTCGGCGCGGGCGCCGGCGCCGAACTGCGCCAGCCGCTCGGCGTGGCCGTGGTCGGCGGACTCTGCGTCTCGCAACTGCTGACGCTGTTCATCACACCGGTGATCTATATCTATCTCGACCGCATCGACCGTCGGCTGCGCCGCAAGCTCGAGCCGCAGGAGGAAGGTGGCGAGGATCGGCCGCACGTGGTGGCGGCGGAGTGACGATGCACGCAGGCGCTGTTTGCGACCTGCTTACAGACGAAAATCAGATCGAGAAGCTGGTGCCGCAGCCGCAGGAGGCGGTGGCGTTCGGATTGACCACGCGGAACGATGCGCCGATCAGATCGTCGACAAAATCGACCTCGGACCCCGCCAGGAACGGCGCGGACGCCGAATCGACCAGCACCACCGCCTCTTCACGGGAGATCACGAGATCGTCTTCCGCCTTGGCGCGGTCGACGTCGAACTTGTACTGGAAGCCGGAGCAGCCGCCGCCTTCGACCGAAATGCGCAGCATCGCACCGTCACCCTCGCTCTTGAGGATTTGACCGATCCGATGGGCGGCCCGCTCGGTGATGGTGACGGAATCAGTCATGGCAAGCTCCGAAGCCTTGTTTGAGCATGATCTTTGCGGACCATGTTCGCAACGTCATACCCATTTCATTTGGTATCCCGCGCTCACCATAGTTAAGTGCGGAAGGAAGCGGAATCAAATGGATAAGGACTAAAAAACCGTGTCGGTCGGAATGGCTGCCCCCCGCGCGCCCTATGCCTGCGACCCCGATCGCAGCCGCGGGCGGCTGTTCGCGGAGGCCCCGAGCAAGACCCGCAGCGCCTTCCGCCGGGATTGCGACCGCGTGATCCATTCCACCGCGTTCCGGCGGCTGAAGTACAAGACCCAGGTCTTCGTGTTCCACGAGGGCGACCACTACCGTACGCGGCTGACCCATTCGCTGGAAGTCGCGCAGATCGCCCGTGCGCTCGCCCGCCAACTCGGGCTGGACGAGGACCTGACGGAAACCTTGGCGCTGGCGCACGACCTCGGACACCCGCCGTTCGGCCATGCCGGCGAGCGGGCATTGGACAGGTGCCTGAAACCCCATGGCGGCTTCGATCACAATGCGCAGACGCTGCGCGTGGTTACCGCGCTGGAGCACCGCTATCCGGAATTCGATGGGCTCAATCTGACCTGGGAATCGCTCGAGGGCATCGTCAAGCACAACGGCCCGCTGACCGAGCGCGATGGTGCGCCGGCCGGACGCTACCGCGAGACAGGCGGCATCCCCATCGGTATTTCCGAGTACAACAAGACCTACGATCTGGAGCTATGGAGCTTTGCCTCGCTCGAAGCCCAGGTCGCGGCCTTCGCCGACGACATCGCCTACGATGCCCACGACATCGATGACGGCCTGCGTGCGGGGCTGTTCAAGGTCGACGAGCTCAAGGTGATGCCGTTGACCGCCGAGATCATCGCGGAAATCGACCGGCACTATCCGGCTCTCGACGAAGTCCGGCGTGGCGCGGAACTGGTGCGTGAATTGATCTCGCATTTCATCAGCGCGGTCTTCGCGGAGGCGAGCCGGCGCCTGGACGCCGCGCAGCCGCAATCCGCCCAAGATGTGCGGCGTCATAACGGGCCGCTGATCGCGTTTCCTCCGGCCATTGCCCAGGAAGAGGCAGAGATCAAGGCGTTCCTCTGGCAGCGAATGTACCGCCACCAGCGGGTGATGCGGGTGATGGACGAGGCCGAACAGATCGTGTTCGACCTGTTCGCGCGCTACCGGCAATCCCCGGACGACCTGCCGCCCGAGTGGGTGGAGGGCAGGGAGGCGGAGACCGAGGCGGAACGCGCCAGGCGGATCGGTAATTTCATTGCCGGGATGACCGACCGCTACGCCCTGATCGAGCATAACAGGCTTTTTGACTCGACCCCGGATTTGCGTTAGGCGGCGCCCATGGCCGACAAACCTGCTTCTCCGCACCTTTTTGCCGATGTGCTCGCGCGCGTGCACGCGATCTGTGCCGCGCTCGCGGCTGAGGACCGGCCCGAAGGCATCGATTTCTCGCGCGTTGTGGTCGAGCCGCCGCGCGAGGCCAGCCATGGCGACATGGCGACCAACGCCGCAATGGTGCTCGCCAAGGAAGCCAAGGCCAAGCCGCGCGATCTCGCCGAGAAGATCGCAGCCAAATTGCGCGCCGACGAGCTTGTGGCGTCCGTCGAGGTCGCCGGCCCCGGCTTCATCAACCTGACCCTCAAGCCAAACGTCTGGACTGATGCCCTGCGCGCCGTGCTGCGCGAGGGCGCCGGCTACGGGCAAAGCGCGATCGGGGCCGAAGAAAAGGTCAATGTCGAGTACGTCTCGGCCAACCCCACCGGACCGATGCATGTCGGCCATTGCCGTGGCGCGGTGTTCGGCGACGCGCTTTGCAGCCTGCTGCAGTTCGCAGGGTTCGACGTCACGCGTGAATATTACATCAATGACGCCGGTGCTCAGGTCGACGTGCTCGCACGCTCGGCCTATCTGCGCTACCGCGAGGCGCTCGGCGAGGACATCGGCGCGATCCCGGAAGGGCTTTATCCTGGCGACTATTTGAAGCCGGTCGGGCAGGCGCTTGCCAAGGAATACGGCGACAAGCTGCTTTCGATGCGCGAGGCCGCCTGGCTGCCGGTCGTGCGCGACAAGGCGATCGCGATGATGATGGCCGAGATCAAGGACGATCTCGCCGCGCTCAACATCAAGCATGACGTGTTCTTCTCCGAGCGCTCGCTGATCGACACCGGCAACAACAAGGTCGCCGAGACCATCGATTTCCTGCGCGACAAAGGCGACATCTACGAGGGGCGTCTGCCGCCGCCGAAAGGCAAGCCGGTCGAGGACTACGAGGACCGCGAGCAGACGCTGTTTCGCGCCACCGCCTATGGCGACGATGTCGACCGGCCGCTGATCAAGTCGGACGGCTCCTACACCTATTTCGCGTCCGACATCGCCAATCATCGCAACAAGTTCGAGCGCGGCTTTCACAATCTGATCGATGTGTTCGGCGCCGATCATGGTGGCTACGTCAAGCGCATGCAGGCGGCGGTGAAGGCCGTGAGCGCGGGCAAGGCGGAACTCGACGTGAAGATCGTGCAGCTCGTCCGGCTGCTGCGTGACGGCGAGCCGGTGAAGATGTCGAAGCGCGCCGGCGAGTTCGTCACGCTGCGCGAAGTCGTCGACGAGGTCGGCTCGGACGCGGTGCGTTTCATGATGCTGTTCCGCAAGAACGATGCGGTGCTCGATTTCGATCTCGCCAAGGTGATCGAGCAGACCAAGGACAATGCCGTGTTCTACGTCCAGTACGGACACGCTCGCGGCCACTCGGTTTTCCGTAACGCGCGGCAGGAGGTATTACCCGACCTCCCGGACGAGGACGGCGCGCGGCGGGACTATCTTGCAGGGGCGGCGCTGGAGCGGCTGTCCGATCCGGCGGAACTCAGCCTTCTCAAGCAGTTGGCGCTCTATCCGCGCATGATCGAGGCAGCGGCCGTCGCACATGAGCCGCACCGGATCGCTTTTTATCTGTACGATCTGGCCAGCGAGTTCCACGCGCTGTGGAACAAAGGGGGCGATCTGCCCTATTTACGCTTCATTATGAATAATGATGCAGAGATCACAAGGGCGCGACTGGCAATGGTTCAGGGCGTCGTCTCGGTTCTGGCATCGGGTCTAGCTGTTCTAGGCGTCCACGCCCCAACCGAGATGCGGTAGCAGCAGGGGCGAAGCCTCTCGCGATGGGGATCGTGGGGGTACTTGGCAGGACCAACTCGTTCGCACCAGGAAGTTGCAGGCGACTTGGCGCTGTCCCGAAGGGGATGCAAGATCACGATGGCTGATCGATATCAAAACCGAACTTTTCCCGCCGACCTCGACTATGATCGCGGCAGCAATGCCGCGGGTCGGGCCGAAAGCGACCCGTTGGCCGAACTGGCGCGGCTGATCGGGCAGGCCGATCCGTTTGCCGCCAATCCGCCCAAGCCGCAGCCGGCGCCGCATCCTCTGCAGCCAGCGTCGCGTCCGCTGCAGTCGCGGGCCAATGTTCGCCCGCAGACCTATCAGCCGCAGGCTGACGATGAGGAGGTGGACCTGCCGGCCAGCCCACCGCCCTGGATGCAGCGCGC
The DNA here is from genome assembly GCF_055229415.2 of Bradyrhizobium sp. Leo114. Classification (NCBI taxonomy): domain Bacteria; kingdom Pseudomonadati; phylum Pseudomonadota; class Alphaproteobacteria; order Hyphomicrobiales; family Nitrobacteraceae; genus Bradyrhizobium; species Bradyrhizobium sp. Leo114. The sequence continues at coordinate 47,383 of NZ_JBUYEN020000028.1, forward strand.
TCGCCATGAGGTCGCGCCACCGCAGCAATATGCTGCGCCGTCGCAGGACTATGCTGGGCCGTCGGAGGACTACGAAGAGCCGGATCTTCACCCGAGCGCCGTGCACCCGCTGCACCGCTACACCGCGCAGCACGCCGCGGCGCCCGTGCCGACGCCGGAATATCGCACGCCGGTGCCGGAATATCGCGAGGAGTTGCCGCTCGATGAGCCCGCGCAGCAGCTTGATCCGTCGCGCTACGACGATGCACTCTATGGCCAGATCGAAGCCGGCGGGCAGGATTTTCAGCGCGAAGCGGCGTATCCCGACGACCCCTACGCATATCAGAACGACGCTTACGAGGACGAGGAGCCTCCGCCGCGCAAGCGCTCCAGCGGACTGATGACGGTAGGAGCCGTGCTCGCGCTCGCGGTGGTGGGCACGGGCGCAGCCTTTGCCTACCGGACCTATGTCGGCTCGCCCCGCAGTGGCGAACCGCCGATCATCAAGGCCGACAACAGTCCGACCAAGATCATGTCGCAGCCTGACGGTGCCGGCAAGGCGCCAGACCGCATCGCGTCCGGCGACGGCACGGAAAAGCTCATCTCGCGCGAGGAGACGCCGGTCGACGTCACCTCCAATACCGGTCCCCGCGTGGTGTTTCCGCCGTTGAACCAAAATGCCAACCCGCCGCCGGTGGCGAGCGTCGCTCCGTCGGCAGCTTCGCCGATGACCACGAGCGGCACGCTGCCAAACAATGAGCCGCGACGGATCCGGACGCTTTCGGTCAAGGGCGACGCGACAGATGCCGGCGTACCGGGATCGGCCCCGCCTCCGCCGGCCAAGCCCGCGCCTGTCACGCGGACGGCGTCTGCGAACCCGTCACACGGCAATCCGGCCTCCGCCAATGCGAGCGCCAACACGCCGATGTCGCTGGCGCCCGGCGCACCTCAGCCCGATCCGGCGCCGACCCGGGTCGCTTCGACGAATCCGACGGCCACCGTAAGCAGCGGAGGGTACGTCGTTCAGGTCTCCTCGCAACGAAACGAGGCGGATGCGCAGGCCTCCTACAAGGCGCTGCAGGGCAAGTATCCAAGCGTGCTCGGCTCGCAGTCGCTGGTCGTGAAGCGCGTCGATCTCGGCGAGAAGGGTGTGTACTACCGGGCGTTTGCCGGTCCGTTCAGCTCCCTGGATCAGGCGACGCAGGTTTGCAGCAGCCTGAAGGCCGCCGGCGGGCCGCAGTGCCTCATCCAAAGGAATTAAGTGCGGTTTCCTTGACGCTCAGGATACATGCGGCCTAATCGGCCGCATGGTAAACCGAGCATTCATCACCGGCGTATCCGGGTTTGAGCTGACCGATGCCGAGCGCGAGTTCATTCGCGCCGAGCGGCCATGGGGCTTCATCCTATTCAAACGGAACGTCGAAACTCCCGATCAAGTATCTGCACTTGTTCGTGAATGCCGCTCCGTCGCAGGTCGAGCCGACGCGCCGGTCCTGATCGACCAGGAAGGCGGCCGAGTGCAGCGGCTTGGACCGCCCCATTGGCCCGTTTATCCCGCTGGAGCGGCGTTTGGAGCGCTGTACGATCGCGATTCGCAGCTCGGGCTTGCCGCGGCGCGGCTCAGCGCGAGCCTGATTGCCGCCGATTTGGGCGCTCTCGGGATCACCGTCGACTGCCTGCCGCTGGCGGATGTGCCGGTTGAGGGCGCCGACGCCGTGATCGGCAACCGCGCCTATGGAACTGATCCGGCCAAGGTGGCCGCCATCGCCCGCGCCGTTACCGACGGACTGGAGCAGGGTGGTATTTTACCGGTACTGAAACATATACCGGGTCATGGACGGGCCACGGCGGACACCCATTTCCGGCTGCCGACCGTTGATACGGTGAGGTCCGAGCTGGAACGGACCGACTTTGCGGCGTTCCGGCCGCTTGCGGACCTGCCGATGGCGATGACTGCACATGTTGTGTTTAGCGCGCTGGATCCCGCCCAACCGGCGACGACTTCTGCGACAATCATCCAACAGGTGATTCGCGACGGTATCGGGTTCCAGGGTTTGTTAATGAGTGATGACGTGTCGATGAACGCGCTCTCGGGATCGATCGCAGAGCGGACCCGGGCGATCATCAGCGCAGGCTGCGACATGGTCCTGCACTGCAACGGCAAGCTCGACGAGATGCGCGAAGTTGCGCGCGAGGCGCCGGAACTGACCGGCGAGGCGCTCGAGCGCGCCAAGCGCGCGCTGGCAGCACGGAAACCGCCGCTTCCGTTCGACCGGCTGGCGGCACGGGCCGAACTGGATGGCTTGATAGGACAAGTAGGTACGGCATGACCGCAGAAATTCTGTCGTTTGAGACCGGCCGGCCGGCTGAAGTCAGCGAGGACGAGCCGGCCCTGGTGGTCGACGTCGGTGGCTATGAGGGCCCGCTCGACCTCCTGCTGACGCTCGCGCGGCAACAAAAGGTCGACCTGGCCAAGATCTCGATCCTGGCGCTCGCCGACCAGTACCTGCAGTTCATCGAGGCGGCGCGGAAGATCCGGCTGGAGCTTGCCGCCGATTATCTGGTCATGGCGGCCTGGCTCGCCTACCTGAAATCACGACTGCTGTTGCCGGAGCCGCCGGCGGCGGAAGGGCCGAGCGCCGAGGAGATGGCGACCGCGCTCGCCAACCGGCTGCGGCGGCTTGAGGCGATTCGGGAAGCGGCGAACCGGCTGATGAACCGGCCGCAGTTCCAGCGCGATATCTTCCCGCGCGGCAATCCGGAGTCGATCGCCGAGATCAAGCATCCCAAGTTCACAGCGACGCTCTACGACCTGCTCACGGCCTACGCCACGCAGCGCCAGCAGCGGGTATTGGCCAGCGTACATCTGGCCAAGCGCACGGTGTGGTCGCTCTCCGAAGCGCGTGCCTCGCTGGAACGGCTGGTTGGTGCGGCCGATAGCGAGAACTGGAGCTGCCTCGACGAGTACCTGATGAACTACGTCGTCGAACCGTCGCAGCGGGCGACCGTGTTCGCGTCGAGTTTCGCTGCCGCGCTGGAATTGGTGCGGGAAGGCGAGATGGAACTGAACCAGAGCCGAGCGTTTGCGCCGCTCTATTTTCGGAAGCGTTTGCCGCAAGTGCCCGGTGCCACCGCGCCGGACCTTACGGCCGAGTAAGTGGAAGAAGGAGACCGAGCCATGGCAAGCCTGGCGGAAAAGCGCATGGAAGATGCCGAGGAGCACGTCACCGATCCGCAGGCGCGGCCCGAGGAATTGCGGGTTCTGGAAGCCCTGCTGTTTGCCTCCGCCGAGCCGATCGACCAGGCCACCCTAGCCAAGCGCATGCCCGAGGGCGTCGACGTCAAGGCTGCGCTGGCGCAACTGCAGGCGGAATACGCCCCGCGCGGGGTCAATCTGGTGCGCGTTGCCAACAAATGGACCTTCCGCACTGCAGGCGATCTCGCCTGGCTGATGACGCGCGAGACCACAGAGACGAAAAAACTGTCGCGCGCGGCGATCGAGGTGCTGGCGATCGTCGCCTATCACCAGCCGGTGACCCGCGCCGAGATCGAGGAGATCCGCGGCGTGGTCACCTCCAAGGGCACGCTCGACGTGCTCCTGGAAACCGGTTGGATCCGCCCCCGCGGGCGCCGCAAGACGCCGGGACGGCCGCTCACCTTCGGCACGACGGAAGCGTTCCTCTCGCAGTTCAGCCTGGAGGCGCTCGGCGACCTGCCGGGTCTCGACGAACTGAAGGGAACCGGTCTCTTGGATTCGCGCCTGCCCTCCGGCTTCAATGTTCCGACGCCATCGGACGATCCGACGCTTCGTGAGGACGAGGATCCGCTCGAGCCCGGCGACAATCTGGAACTGTTCCTGGCGCCGGTTGCCGAGCCCGAGGAGGGCAGTGGCAAGGATTCGGACTCAGAGGGCGCCGCCAAGGATTCGCATTCAGAGGGCGGAGGCGCTGCAGAGGATGATGGCAAGGATTCAGCCTAACCTCCGCAGCCGGAACGCCGTAGGTTAACGGTAGCAATATTGCGTAGCCGCGACAGCGATTTGCCGCGGCTTGAGTCCTTGTTTTTGACGCCCCGCGGGCCTACTTTCCGCTCGAAGCTTAGGCCGGTGCGCCGGTCGTCTTTGGAGGGTTTGCAGGATGGGTTCGCTTAGCATTTGGCACTGGATCGTGGTGATCGCAGTGGTCCTGCTGCTGTTTGGTCGCGGCAAGATTTCCGACCTGATGGGCGATGTCGCGCAGGGGATCAAGGCCTTCAAGAAGGGCATGCAGGACGATGACAAGACTGCAGAAAAGCCCGCCGAGCCGGTGAAGACCATCGATCACAACGCGGCGCCGTCGGCAGCGCGGTCGGACGTCGGCAGCAAGGCCGTCTAAGTTAGACGTCCCGTTGAGAAAAACCGCGCGCGCCCCCAAATCCTGTTAGAAGGGCGGGGGGCCATTTGCGCGTGAGCGGAATCTTTCATGTTCGATATCGGGTGGAGTGAACTGCTCGTCATCGCGGTCGTCGCGCTGATCGCCATCGGCCCGAAAGAGCTCCCCGGCGTGCTGCGGATGGTGGGCCAGTGGATGGGCAAGGCGCGCCGGATGGCCGCCGAATTCCAGGGCCAGTTCCAGGAGGCCATGCGCGAGGCCGAGATGGCCGATCTCAAGAAGAGCTTCGACGAAGTCAAGGAAGCCGCCACGGGCTTTACCAGCAATAACGTCATGACGTCGCTGCAGAAGGACGTCAACGACGCCATGCAGATCGGCGACATCGAGAAGCCCCCGGAGGTCAGGCCTGCAGATGCGCCGGCCGCTCTGCCGCCGGCATCGGAAAGTGATACGCCGGTCATTCCAACGACGCCGGCAGCGCCCACGCCGGAGACCTTTGTCGAAGCCGAGGCGCACGCGGCGGCAAACGAGCCGCGCGCGATCGTCAAAGAAGCTGAGCCGGCAGCGCCGCAGGACACGCCTGAGGTGCCCGACATGCAAAAGAGCGCGAAAGCGTCATGAGCGCCGAAGACATCGAAGCCAGCAAGGCGCCGTTGATGGACCACTTGATCGAGCTGCGCTCGCGGCTGATCAAGGCGCTGCTCGGATTCGGCGTGGCGTTCCTCTTCTGCTTCTTCTTCGCCAAGCAGATCTACAACGTGTTGGTGTGGCCGTTCGTCTGGGTCGCGGGGCCGGATAATTCGAAATTCATCTATACCGCGCTGCTGGAATATTTCGTCACCCAGCTCAAGCTTGCGCTGTTCGGCGCCGGCTTCATCTCATTCCCGATCGTCGCGACCCAGATCTACAAGTTCGTGGCGCCCGGCCTTTATCGGCACGAGCGCAACGCGTTCCTGCCGTATCTGATCGCCACTCCCGTGTTCTTCGTGGCTGGCGCGATGCTGGTCTATTTCGTGGTGTTGCCGATGCTGGTGCGGTTCTCGCTCGGCATGCAGCAGATGGGCGGCGCGGAGACGGCGCAGATCCAGCTCCTGCCGAAGGTCGGCGAGTATCTGTCGCTGATGATGTCGCTGATCTTCGCCTTCGGCATCGCGTTCCAGCTTCCGGTGATCCTGACGCTGCTCGGCCGTATCGGCATCGTGACGTCGAAGATGCTGCGCGAGAAGCGGCGCTATTTCATCGTCATCGCTTTCATCATTGCCGCGGTCCTGACCCCGCCGGACGTGCTGAGCCAGGCCTCGCTCGCGATCCCATTGCTGGCGCTCTATGAGGGCGCGATCATCGCCGTGCGCATGGTGGAAAAGAAGGCAGCCGCCTCCCAAGCCTCGACCGGCGGCACACCCAACGCCGCCAATCCGGCGGAGTAGGGCGTTATTCGTCATGCCCGGGCTTGTCCCGGGCATCCACGTCTTTTACAGACCGTGCAATCGAGGCGTGGATGGCCGGGACAAGCCCGGCCATGACGTAGGAATGTGGTCATGCACGACATCAAAGCGATCCGCGACAACCCCGAAGCTTTCGACGCCGCAATGAGCCGGCGCGGCTTTGCGCCCCTGTCGCCGTCGCTGCTGGCAATCGACGAGAGGCGCCGCGCGGCAATTCTGTCGTCCGAGCAGGCGCAGGCGCGGCGCAATGCGGCGTCCAAGGAGATCGGCGAAGCCAAGAAAGCCAAGGACGAGGCGCGCGCGGCGAAGCTGATGGCTGAAGTCGCCGACCTCAAGACCTCGCTGCCGGAGCTCGAGGCCGCCGCAAAAGTTGCCGATGAGGAGCTGAACACGCAACTCGCCGCGCTTCCGAACCTGCCGGCACAGGATGTGCCTGATGGCGTCGACGAGCACGGCAACGTGCAGCATCACGTGTTCGGCGCACCGCGGCAGTACGGCTTCGCGCCGAAGCCGCATGACGATCTCGGCGGCGCTCTCGGCTACATGGATTTCGAGGCGGCCGCGAAATTGTCGGGCGCACGCTTCGTCGTGCTGAAGAAGGGATTGGCGCGGTTGGAGCGGGCGATCGGGCAATTCATGCTCGACCTGCACACCAATGAGCACGGCTACACCGAAATCAATCCGCCGCTGCTGGTGCGCAATGAGGTGATGTTCGGCACCGGGCAATTGCCGAAATTTGAAGACGATCAGTTCTGGGCGATCAAGGGCGAACTGCTGACGGCCGGTGTAGAGCGGCTGAAGAGCGAACGTCTCGGATTGATCCCGACCGCCGAGGTCTCGCTGACCAATTTGGTGCGCGAATCCATCGTCGACGAAAAAGAGTTGCCGATGCGGCTGACCGCGCTCACGCCCTGCTTCCGCGCCGAAGCGGGCGCCGCCGGCCGCGACACGCGCGGCATGATCCGCCAGCACCAGTTCACGAAGGTCGAGCTGGTCTCGATCACGACGCCGGAGACCAGCCGCGACGAACATGAGCGCATGCTGGCCTGCGCCGAGGAAGTGCTGCGTCAGCTCGATCTGCATTATCGCGTGATGACGCTGTGCGCCGGCGATATGGGCTTTTCCGCGCAGAAGACCTACGACATCGAAGTCTGGATGCCGGGACAATTTTCAGGTCAGGGCGATGGTGGCGCCTATCGTGAAATCTCGAGCTGTTCGGTCTGCGGCGATTTCCAGGCCCGGCGAATGGATGCGCGCTATCGCGCCGGCGATGGCAAGCCGCGCTTCGTGCATACGCTGAACGGCTCCGGCACCGCGGTCGGCCGAGCGCTGATCGCCGTGATGGAAAACTATCAGCAGCAGGACGGCTCGATTGCCGTTCCCGACGTGCTGCAGCCCTATATGGGCGGCTTGAAAGTGATCGAGCACGACAAGTGAAGTGAATCTGCAAGATGGCGCTGCATCGCGACATCTACTGGATCGGACGGCAATGGGCCGTCACCGGTTTCGGGATGCAGCTCATCGATCAAAGGCACGAGGGAAAGTTCGATATCGAGATCGCGAGGCTCTGGGACGAGGGGCTCGCGGGCGATCTGGGCGCGCAGAAATGGTTCGATCCGGTCGATTTCGGCAAAGGGCTTTGGGTCGCGCGGCAGCGCCACACGAAACCGCCGGCACCCGCTCAGGTCGACGTGGCGCCCGACGCGTCGGTCGCCGGGAAAGCGGAGGTTGCAACGGCTGGTGCCGTTGAGCCGCCACCGCGGAAAACCACTGGATCTCAGCTTCGGATCGCCGGCAGCGCCAAATTCCTGCGTCCCTGGCGAGTCCGGATGAAGCAGTAACAACCCGCAAGTCACCGGGTTTGCCTCTGCGGCGTTTGCCGGTTAAGACCTTTGGCAAGACAGGCGATCGAACAGGGCATTTTGACGGATGCGAATTCTCTGCACCAATGATGACGGCATCCACGCGCCCGGGTTGAAGGTCGTCGAGCAGATCGCGCGCGCTTTGTCCGACGATGTCTGGGTCGTGGCGCCCGAGCTCGACCAGTCCGGCGTATCGCATTCCCTGTCGCTGAACGATCCCTTGCGGCTGCGCGAGATCGGCCCGCGGCACTTCGCCGTCAGGGGTACGCCGACGGACTGCGTGATCATGGGCGCACGCCATATCCTCGGGGCCAAACTGCCGGATCTCGTGCTGTCGGGCGTCAACAAGGGCCGCAACGTCGCCGAGGACGTGGTCTATTCCGGCACCATCGCCGGCGCACTCGAGGGCACCATTCTGGGCCTGCCGTCGTTCGCGCTGTCGCAGGAATTCAGCATCGAGACGCGTGAAAAGCCGCTCTGGGACACCGCGCTGCAATTCGGCCCCGACATCGTGCGCAGGGTGATGGATGCCGGCATCCCCAAGAACACGGTGATCAATGTCAATTTTCCGGCCTGCCTGCCTGACGACGTCAAGGGCATCCGAGTCACCCGGCAGGGTAAGCGCAATCTCGGTTTCCTGAAGATCGACGAGCGCCGCGACGGCCGCGGCAATCCATATTTCTGGATCGGCTTTGAGCGCACGGCGATGATGGATACGCCCGCGGAAGGCACCGATCTCGCGGCGCTCAGGGCGCACTACGTGTCGGTGACACCGCTGCGGCTTGACCGCACCGATGAAGCGTTTTCGGAAACGCTGACGTCGACGTTGAAATAGGGTTCGTAGCTTCGTTGCCCGGATGAAGCGAAGCGCAATCCGGGCTACGGATTCGATGCTAAACCGGCGCGCTCTTCAGCGTGCTGTCGATCAGTTGGGCGAGCGTTTCAAGCTGGAATGGCTTCTGCAGCGCGGGCCGATCGCGATATTCCTCCGGCAGGCCTGACGAGCCATAGCCGGTCGCGAAAATGAAGGGGCGGTTGCGCGCGTTGATCAATTCGGCGACGGGCGTGATTACCTTGCCGTTGACATTAACGTCGAGGATCGCGAGGTCGAACTCAGTCGATTGCGCGAGCTTGACCGCTTCTGAAATTTCCCCGGCCTCGGCCGCAACGCTGTGACCCAGCTCTTCCAGCATGTCGGCGACCATCATCCGGATCATGACCTCGTCCTCGACGAGAAACACAGAACAGCCCTCAGGCCGTGCGGTAGTCATGTCGGAATCCTTGCCTGTCCCTGCGCCACGTTCGCAAATATCTCCCGCAGGCGCAACGTAAACGTTCGCACTCATGCTCGCCTCACAGAGCCTCGATCATGCGTCGTTGCCGATCATATGGGTAATAAAAATACTTGCTCGCCAACGCCGCGCCATGGCTATGGTTCCGGGGAGGGAACGCGATCGTGAGGGAAATTTTCCTCAACGCGGGATTTCGAGTTGGTGTGGCATTAATCGGTTAGGATCGTGCTCGGCAACCGTGCCGCGCAGCAAGCTTACGAGACCCGCTATGGCCAGCACATCTGAGCCGCCCGAGAAAATGATGTTTCAGCTCGCGCTGCGGCGGCGCGGCATCAGCGACCAGTCGGTGCTTCGTGCGATGGAGGAGGTGCCGCGTGAGCGGTTTGTCGCGGCCAATGACCGCGACCATGCTTACCGCGACAGCGCGCTCGGCATTGCCTGCGGGCAGACCATCAGCCAGCCCTTCGTGGTCGCCTACATGACCGAACAGCTCCAACTCAACCGGGAGCACCGGGTGCTCGAGATCGGCACCGGCTCCGGCTACCATGCCGCGGTCCTCTCGCGGCTGTGCAAGCATGTGCTGACCATCGAGCGCTATCGGACATTGGCCGATACGGCCCGCCAGCGGCTGGAGAAGCTCGGCTACTACAATATCGAGGTCATGCTTGGCGACGGCTTCGACGTGCCTGCCGGGGGCGGCGATTTCGACCGCATCATCGTCACCGCCGCGATGGAGCAAATTCCGGAGAAGCTTTTGCAGCGGCTCGAGGTCGGCGGCATCCTGATCGCGCCGGTCGGCCCACACCATGGTACCCAGACCTTGGTGCGGGTGACCAGGACCGAGACCGGCTTCGAGCGCAAGGAACTGGTCGACGTGCGCTTCGTGCCGGCCCTGCCGGGGGTGGCGCGGGAACTGTAGAGTCTGGGGATTGCTGCCTCGCGCCAATACCTTATTCCGAAGGTTAAGCGGTTATTTACTCGGTACGTGTTTACTCAAAACAGTATTTTGTTGCGTACGAGTGAGTAACCATGTCCGCTCTTGTCGAGTTGCTTCGCTCGCGCCGCGTCCCGCAGGTGACGGTGCTGGCGCTGATGTCGGTCGGTTTTGCCGGGTGCAGCGGCGACATGTCGACGCGCTTCTCGCAAAACTCTTATTCCAGCAATCCTTTCGCCTTCGAGCCCCAGGCGACCGGCTCTGTGCCGCAGCAGCCGGTCGAGCGGCGTGAGTTGCCGCAATATGCGCGGCCGCAATCGCCCTATTCGCAGTCCCAGCCCTATCAGTCCCAGCCGCTGCCGCCGCCGGTTGCTGCGCCGCAATCCTATCCGGTCTCGAACTCCGGCGTAGCAGGGGGCGGGCGGGGCGTGGCATCCTATGCGCCGCCACAACAACCGCCGCGCCTTGAGGCGCCCCAGCAGCAGCGTCTCGAGACGACTGCTGCCGTGCCGCAGTCGGTGGCGCGCGCGCCCGCAGGCCATGGCGGCACTACCATCATCGTCGGCACCAGCGATACGCTGGAAGTGCTGTCGAAGCGCTACAACGTCTCGACAGCCGAGATCCTGCGCGCCAACGGCTACAAAGGGCCGCGCGCGCTGTCGCCCGGTCAGCAGCTTGTCATCCCGCGTCCGGCTGCCGTTGCGGCGGCGCCGGCACCTGCCGTGGCGCCGCCGGCAAGCAAGCCGGTCGCGGTCGCAGCCACGGTTGGAGGCGTCCATTACGTCAACAGGGGCGACACGCTGCACAGCATCGCGCGCCAGCATCACGTCTCGCCGGCCGAGCTTGCCAAGGCCAACCATCTCGATCAGTCGGCCAGGCTCAGCCTAGGCATGAAGCTGACCGTCCCGGGCGCCAAGACCGCTGCGGCCGCGCCCACGGCGCCGGCAGTTGCGCCGGCTCCCGCTGCCGCGCCAGCCGCTCCGGCACCGAAGGTGGTTGCGACCGCCCAGCCGCAAAGCGCCCGGCTGGTTCAGCCCGCGGCGAATGTCGAACAGCCTGCTCCGGCCGCGGAACCGGTGGCGGTCAAGCCCAGCGAGACCACGAGCTCGTTGCCGACCTTCCGCTGGCCGGCCCGCGGCAAGGTGATCACCGGCTATGGCGCCAAGACCAACGGCAAATCCAATGACGGCATCAACCTCGCGGTGCCCGAGGGCACGCCGGTGAAGGCCGCCGAGGATGGCGTGGTCGCCTATTCCGGCAACGAATTGAAGGGCTATGGCAACCTGGTCCTGGTGCGGCACTCGAACGGCTACGTCACCGCTTATGCCCATGCCAGTGAGCTGCTGGTGAAGCGCGGCGATACGATCAAGCGCGGCCAGGTGATCGCCAAGTCGGGCCAGTCGGGAGAGGTGAGCTCGCCGCAGCTTCACTTCGAGATCCGCAAGGGATCATCGCCGGTCGATCCGCTGCAATTCCTCAACGGCGCGTGAGGCCGTCTTCGTCATTGCCGGGCCTGACCCGGCAATCCATCTTTGAACAAAGCGCTTTTGTGAAGATCGATGGATACGCGGGTGAAACCCCGCGTAGGACGATCGAAATCTTGGCCTGCTCTGCGCGCCATGCTGGGCGCCTTACTTGCCCGCTAGCCTCACGCCAAGCCGGCCGGCCAATTCCTGCGTGAACTGCCAGGCGACGCGGCCGGAGCGGGAGCCGCGGGTGGTCGACCATTCCAGCGCCTCGCGCTCCAATTCCTCGCCATCGACCTTGATGCCGAAATGGTCGCAATAGCCTCTGACCATGGCGAGGTATTCATCCTGGCTGCAGCGGTGGAAGCCGAGCCACAGGCCGAAGCGGTCGGACAATGAGACCTTCTCTTCGACCGCTTCGCCGGGATTGATCGCAGTGGAGCGCTCGTTCTCGATCATCTCGCGCGCGAGCAAATGCCTGCGGTTGGACGTGGCATAGAGGATGACGTTCTCGGGACGTCCCTCGATGCCACCTTCCAGCACCGCCTTCAGCGACTTGTACGAGGCGTCGTTGCCGTCGAAGGAGAGGTCGTCGCAGAACACGATGAAGCGGAAATCGGAGGCGCGCAGCACTTCCATCAGCATCGGCAGGCTCTCGATATCCTCGCGATGGATCTCGATCAGCTTCAACCGGTCCGCAGGCTTGCGGTCGAGATTGATGCTGGCATGTGCGGCCTTCACCAGCGAGGATTTCCCCATGCCGCGCGCGCCCCAGAGCAGCGCGTTGTTGGCGGGCAGCCCGTTGGCAAAGCGCTCGGTATTTTCGATCAGGATGTCGCGCATCCGGTCGATCCCCTTGAGCAGGAAGATCTCGACGCGGCTGACGCGGGCGACGTTCGAGAGCCGTCCGTCCGGATGCCAGACGAAAGCATCGGCCGCACCAAGCTGCTCGCTTGCGTCGGAGTCCGGGGCGGCGGCGGAGAGGTGGCGCGCGATCGCTTCCAGGGCGTTCGCGATCCGCTCCGCGGTGTCGCCGTTGGGCTCGCTTGCCGGACCTTTTGTCGCGGTTTTGCGGGGGCCTTTGGAGGCCAGTTTGGGCATGGCGCGAGGCGCTGATTTTTTGGCTTTTTTCGACATTTGCGCAGTTCCTGAGGGGGCAGCCTTTAACGGGCCTTGGCGGTTGCCGCAAGCGGCCTAAATGAGGGGCTGTTAACGTTGCAATTGGGCCGGCCGCCGCTATAGTCCGCGCGAATTTGCCCGGACCGGGCTTGACGCGCCAGGCGTCGCCGGTCCTTTTCCCGTCTCACGAGGATTGTCCGAATGCTGATTACTCCTGCGTTTGCCCAGGCCGGAGCCGGCGGCGATGCCAACAGCATGTTGATGTCGCTTCTGCCGTTCGCCCTGATCTTCGTGATCATGTACTTCCTGATTCTGCGCCCGCAGCAGAAGAAGGTGAAAGACCATGCCGAGCTCGTCAAAAACATTCGCCGCGGCGACACCATCGTGACCTCGGGTGGCCTCGTCGGCAAGGTGACCAAGGTGGTCGACGACGACCAGATCGAGTTCGAAATCTCCGATGGCGTCCGCGTGCGGCAGATGCGGCAGATGATCTCGGGCGTGCGCACCAAGGGCGAGCCGGCGAAGGAAAAAGCCGAGGCCAAGGACGAGACATCCGCGAAGTGATCGTCGCGCCGCAATTTTCGATCTGACAGGTCAAGGCGATGTTGTATTTCACGCGGTGGAAGGCGCTGGGGATCATCCTCACGGCGCTCGTGGTGTGCCTTTGCGCCGTGCCGAACTTTTTCCCGGAATCGCAGGTCAAGACCTGGCCGGGGTGGGCGCAGCGGCGCCTGGTGCTCGGCCTGGACCTGCAGGGCGGCTCCTATCTGCTGCTCGAGGTCGATTCCAACTATGTGAAGAAAGAGAAGCTCGACCAGATCCGCGACGACGCGCGGCGCGTGCTGCGCGACGCCAAGATCGGCTACACCGGTCTCAACGCGCGCAACGATGCCGTGGAGGTACGGATCAGCCGCGATACCGACCTGCCGACCGCGCTCTCCAAGTTGCGTGAGCTCTCGCAGCCGCTCGGCGGCTTGCTTGGTTCCAGCGGCCAGCGCAGCCTCGAAGTGTCCGATGCCGGCGGCGGGCTGATCCGCCTGACCGTGCCGCAGGCTGCCATCACCGAGCGCATCCGCCAGACGATCGAGCAGTCGATCCAGATCGTCGAACGCCGCGTCAACCAGCTCGGTACCGTCGAGCCCGTGATCCAGCGCCAGGGCACCGACCGCATCCTGGTGCAAGTGCCGGGTCTACAGGACCCGACACGTCTGAAGGAACTGCTCGGCAAGACCGCGAAGATGGAATTCCGGATGGTCGACACCTCGGTGCCGCCCGACCAGGCCCAGCAGGGCAGGGTTCCGCCTGATTCCGAACTGCTGATGAGCGCGTCGACGCCGAAGATCCCCTACGTCGTCAAGAAACAGGTGCTGGTCTCCGGCGGCGACCTGACCGACGCGCAGCCGGGATTCGACCAGCGCACCGGCGAGCCGATCGTCAGTTTCCGCTTCAATACCTCCGGCGCACGGAAATTTGCCCAGGCCACGACCGAGAACGTCGGCCAGCCCTTCGCCATCATCCTCGACAATGAGGTGATCTCCGCGCCCGTGATCCGCGAGCCGATCACCGGCGGCCAGGGCCAGATCTCGGGCAGCTTCACGGTCCAGTCCGCCAACGATCTCGCGATCCTGTTGCGCGCCGGCGCGCTGCCGGCACCGCTGACGGTGATCGAGGAGCGCACGGTCGGTCCGGGGCTCGGCCAGGATTCGATCGAGAAGGGCGAACTGGCTGCCTATGTCGGCTCGATCCTGGTCATCGTGTTCATGCTGCTGACCTATCGCCTGTTCGGCGTGTTCGCCAACATCGCGGTGACCATCAACGTCGCGATGATCTTTGGCCTGTTGTCGCTTCTGAACGCGACGCTGACGCTGCCCGGCATCGCCGGCATCGTGCTCACGGTCGGCATCGCGGTGGACTCGAACGTGCTGATCTATGAGCGTATCCGCGAGGAATTGCGGGGCGGGCGCAACGCGATCTCGGCGATCGATGCCGGCTTCAAGCGTGCGCTTGCGACCATTCTCGACTCCAACATCACCACCTTCATCGCCGCTGCGGTGCTGTTCTACATCGGTACCGGCCCGGTGCGCGGCTTTGCCGTCACGCTCGGGATCGGCATCATTACCACGGTCTTCACCGCGTTTACGCTCACGCGGCTGATCGTCGCGTGGTGGGTGTGGTGGAAGCGGCCGCAAAAGACCGTGCCGATCTGAGAGGCCTGTTGTGACTCATTACGTTCTCATTGGCCTTGGCATCCTGATCGCCGTGCTGACCGTGGTCGCCGCGCTCGGCCTCCTGCCGCCGCTGCGCATCGTCCCGGACAACACGCATTTCGATTTCACGCGCTTCCGCCGCATCAGCTTCCCGATCTCGGCGGTGCTCTCGATCATCGCGATCACGCTGTTCTTCACCCACGGCCTGAATTTCGGCATCGACTTCCGGGGCGGCACGCTGCTGGAAGTGCAGGCCAAATCCGGCAACGCCGATATCGCCGCGATGCGCGCCACGCTCAGCACCTTGAACCTCGGTGAGGTCCAGTTGCAGCAGTTCGGCGGGCCGGCCAACGTCTTGATCCGCGTCGCGGAGCAGCCCGGCGGCGACAGCGCCCAGCAGGAGGCCGTGCAGAAGGTCCGCGGCGCGCTCGGCGATTCCGTCGAATATCGCCGCGTCGAGGTGGTGGGCCCGCGCGTCTCCGGCGAACTGCTGGCTTACGGCATGCTCGGCCTGATGGTCGCGATCGTCGGCATCCTGATCTATCTCTGGTTCCGCTTCGAATGGCAGTTCGCGCTCGGCGCCATGATCGCCAACGTCCACGATATCGTGCTGACGATCGGCTTCATGTCGGTCTCGCAGGTCGATTTCGACCTCACCAGTATCGCCGCGCTGCTGACGATTCTCGGGTATTCGCTCAATGATACGGTCGTGATCTACGACCGTATCCGCGAGATGCTGCGGCGTTACAAGAAAATGCCGATGCCGCAGCTCCTCAACGAATCGATCAACTCGACGCTGTCGCGCTCGATCATCACCCACGTCACCGTGACGCTCGCGCTGCTGGCGCTGCTGCTGTTTGGTGGCAACGCCATCCACAGCTTCACTGCGGTGATGATGTTCGGCGTGGTGCTGGTCGGCACCTACACCTCGATCTTCATCGCGGCGCCGATCCTGATCTATCTCGGCGTGGGCACCGTACGCGGCGACGCGCCGGAAACGCCGGCCAGGAAGCCGGAAGCAGCGGTCAAGAAGTAGCTCCATGGCTCAATCCTCGGACGCTCCACATCTTCCGAGGTCGGCGCCGATCGAGGCCTACGGCAAGGGCGGCTTCGCCTTTGCCGACATGTCGCATCGGGGCTCGCTGCTCTGCCTGCCCGATGGCATCTGGGCCTGGCCGGTGACGACGCCGCAGCAGATCGACCGATACTCGCTCGAACGTGTGTTCGCGAAGGCCAACATCATCGACACGCTGATCGTCGGCACCGGCACCGAAGTATGGATAGCGCCCAAGGCGCTGCGGGATGCCTTGCGCGCGGTGCATGTGGTGTTGGATACGATGCAGACGGGGCCTGCGATCCGCACCTACAACATCATGTTGGGCGAGCGTCGGCGGGTGGCGGCGGCGCTGATTGCGGTGCCATGACCGAGTCCGGGTCCGGCCGCACGGACGCCGCGGCATTCTGCGCCGACCTGGTGCGCACGCATGATTTCGCGCGCTATGCCTCCACGCTGTTCGTGCCGGCGCGCGAACGCCGCGCGCTGCTCGGGATCTACGCCTTCAACGCCGAAATTTCCCGCGTTCATGAGCTGGTCAGCCAACCCTTGCCTGGCGAGATACGCCTGCAATGGTGGACCGACATGCTCGCAGGCAGCCGACATGGCAGCGTCGAAGGCAACCCGGTGGCTGCGGAACTGCTGCTCGCGATCAGGAATTTCCGGCTGCCCGTTGAGCCGCTGTCGCGGCTGGTCGAGGAGCACCAGTTCGATCTCTACAACGATCCGATGCCGTCGATGGCGGCGCTCGAGGGCTATCTCAACGAGACCGCCTCGGCGCTGTTCTCGCTCGCTGCGCGCGTGATGGCACAACCCTCCGAGGAGATCGATCACCTCGCACAGCACGCCGGGCTCGCGCAAGGTATCGCGCAAGTGATCGCCGCATTGCCGCGCGATGCTTCGCGGCGGCAATTGTTCCTGCCACTGCAGTTCCTTGAGCAGCACGGCGGCGGAATCGAAGACGTGTTCTCCGGCAAGCAGACGCCCCAACTGCGCGCGGCGATCGACCAGCTCATCAGTGAGGCGAGCAGTCATCTGAAGACCGCGTTCTCGCTGCTGCCGACGGTCCCGCCGGCGACGCGGCCGATCTTCCTGCCATTGGCGCTGGCCGAGCGCGATCTCGCGCGGATATCGCGGGCCGGCAGCAATCCCTTCGCCCCGCAGGTCACATCACGGCTGCGGGTCCTGTGGACCACGTGGCGGGCGTCGCGGCGACGGGAGTTCGGCGGCTAACACCGCGCATTACTTGCCGATGTGCTTGGTGAAGATCCTGATCGTGCGGCCCTTCACGACCGGGCCGGCATCGAACAGGCCGGACGCGATCTTCTCGATCTCGTCGCGCAGCGACACAAACTGCCCCTGCCGCGCGATGCTTGGTGTGCCGCGCGTTCCCGCAAGCTCGTCCATCGCGGCGTCGCTGATCTGACACTCCACGGCTTCGCCGTCGTTCAACATCGTGAACGTGAATGCGAGCCGTTCGGAATCATGTCCGCCAATCTTGCCACGCGTCAGCGGCATTGAAGCACTCTCCTTGGGATCGATTCCAAAGGTGCTTCGCAACGATGGCATTGTCGAGGTGGCGATGCCGAACGGTTACCGCGTCAGCCGATCCATTTCCGCGACCTCGAAATTGAATCGGTCGCGAAGATTTTTGCGCTGCTCAAGGATGTCCTTGAGGAAGGCGCGGTCGGTCTCGTTCTGCATCATCGGCTCGATCAGGTCGATCTGGTTCATCGCCACGAGCTGCAATATCTCGGTGCGCGGCTTGCCCGCGGCATCGCGCGGCAGCGCATGGACGACCTGGATATGCTCGGGCGGCTTGACGCCCTTGGCTGAGGCGAGCGTGTTGCGCAGCTTCTTCTCCAGCGCGGCCTCGTCGGCTTCCACAAAGGCATAGAGCCCGACGCCGACGCGGCGGTCGGCGAAAGCGACGATCGCGGTGTCGCGCACTTCAGGGTTCTTCCGGATCAGATCAATCAAGACCGGCGCGTCATTGACCAGCCGCCGGCCGCCGCCTTCGCGATCGGTGAAATTGAAGAGTCCGCGGGTGATCGCCTGGTAGACCTTCTTGCCGGTCTTGAGCCAGACGCTGGCGACGACGGACTTGCGTGCGAGGATCTTGCGTTCCTTCGGGGTCAGCGCCTCCGGCGCATAGCTGCGCTTGTGCTTCAGCAGGTGCCGCAAGTCCTCATAGGCCGCGATGCGGAACAGACGGCTGCGGCGCTTGAAGCAGGCGGCGAGCTGGAAATCGGTGAGATAGGCGCAGCCGTTGCGGCCGACCAGCCAGTTCTGCTCCTTGGCGAGATCGTTGTGGCAGATGCCGGCGCGATGCAGTCTGCGCAGCGCATCCTTGGCCGAGCGGAAATAGGCGACATCGCCATGTGGCTTGGCCAAGTGCAGCGCCACGCCGTCGATGAACCCGCGTACCAGCGCGCGTTGTCCCGCCCACAGCAGTTTCGGTCCGACGTCGAGGTCGCGCGCCAGCGACAGCGCGCGCCGCTCGCGCGAAAACAGGTGCAGCGCCAGTGGAAACGACCAGAACGGCACCAGGTCGAGTCGGCGCAGCACCGCATCGGTTTCGCTGGTCTCGATGCGGAAACGGCCGCGCTCGACGGTCGAGAACACGTCGCGCTTGAGCAGGACTCCTTCGCGCCATCGCGCCGACAGGGTGGCGGCGTCGTGTTTCGGCAAGCTCATGGCTCAAGCCGCCGCCGCGACGTGCAAATGCTCCGATATCCAGCGGTCGAGATCGGCAAGCGCGCGGGCGGACATCGCCTGCTTCTTCGCTACCGTCTTCTCGTTGCCGCGGAGCCGCGTGCCGTCGGGTTTCTTCGTTGGCGGGCTGGCCAGAGGCGGGAACAAGCCGAAATTGATGTTCATCGGCTGGAACGAGCGCGGACCCGTGTCGATGGTCTCGATATGGCCGCCGGTGATGTGGCCGAGCAGCGCGCCCAGCGCCGTGGTCGAAGGCGGCGGCGCCAGCGAATGGCCGCCAGCGTTCGCTGCGGCATAGAGGCCGGTGAGCAGGCCGATGCTGGCGGACTCCACATAACCTTCGCAGCCGGTCATCTGGCCGGCGAAGCGCAATCGCGGCTCGGCGCGCAGCCGTAGTTGTGAATCCAGAAGCTTGGGCGAGTTCAGGAAGGTGTTGCGGTGCAATCCGCCGAGCCTGGCGAATTCGGCGTGCTCGAGACCCGGAATGGTGCGGAACACGCGCTGCTGGGCGCCGTGCTTCAACTTGGTCTGGAAGCCGACCATGTTGTAGAGCGTGCCGAGCTTGTTGTCCTGGCGAAGCTGTACGATCGCGTAAGGCTTTGTTGTGGGATCGTGAGGATTGGTGAGGCCAACCGGCTTCATCGGACCGTGCCGCAGCGTCTCGCGCCCGCGCTCGGCCATCACCTCGACCGGCAGGCAGCCGTCGAAATAGGGGGTGTTGGTCTCCCAGTCCTTGAAGTCCACCTTCTCGCCGGCCAGCAGCGCGTCGACGAACGCGTCATACTGCTCCTTCGTCATCGGGCAGTTGATGTAGTCGGCGCCGGTTCCGCCTGGGCCGACCTTGTCGTAGCGCGACTGGAACCACGCCACGTTCATGTCGATGGAGTCCTTGTGCACGATCGGCGCAATGGCATCGAAGAAGGCGAGCGCGCTTTCGTCAGTGAGCTCGCGGATGGCGCCCGCCAGCGGCGCCGAGGTGAGGGGGCCTGTCGCAACGATCATATTGCGCCATTCGGCGGGCGGTAGGCCCGCGATCTCCTCGCGGCGAATCTCGATCAGGGGATGGTCGTTGAGGGCCTTGGTGACCGCCGTGGAGAACCCCTCGCGATCGACCGCCAGCGCCCCGCCGGCGGGCACCTGGTTGGTATCGGCGGCGCGCATGATCAGCGAGCCGAGCCGGCGCATCTCGGCATGCAGCAGGCCGACCGCGTTGTTGGCGGCGTCATCGGAGCGGAAGGAATTGGAGCAGACGAGCTCGGCAAGGCCATCGGTGCGATGGGCCTCGGTCATCCGTTGCGGGCGCATCTCGTGCAGCACCACGCGCCCGCCGGCGCTCGCCACCTGCCAAGCGGCTTCGGAACCGGCAAGGCCGGCGCCGATGATGTGGACAGGATCTGTAAAGGGTTTGGTCATCGCGCAGGGTTAGCGCGTTTTTTCCGCGAGCGCATCTGAAACCGGGCAGAGAAACTGGGGAGAGAATACGAGAACGCCCGCGTAAAGCAGCGGGCGTTATCCGTTCATTGATGGGCTGACGAACGATTAGCCGTTGTAGTGCCCAGAGGCGACGCGCGGGATATCGGAGCGATCGAGGCCGATGTCCGCCAGCTCGCGATCGCTAAGCTGCGACAGCTCGGCAACATTACGCTGATAATCCCGGAAAGCCCGGATCATGCGGATGAGCGAGAGTAACATGGTAGTCTCCTAGAAATTACGATTCAGCGTTTCGGCACGCGTCATCGTTGATGAAGTGAACATAAGTTGAGTTGATGCGGTGCGGTAGCGCTTATGTTGCGATGCAGCTAAGTGAAAAATGCATGACAAAGTAAGGGTCGATTAACCCTTCATGGGGCTGCCCGAGAAGGCGCGGGCGGTCCCGGTGTGAGGCCTGTCGGAGATCAGAAAAAGCCCGTAAAATCACTGGCTTGTTACAAGAATAGCGTCTCTGTCGCCCCTGAAGCATGTCGTGGCTATCAGTGCCGAAATCAAACGTTGAAACCCGATTGGCGTCATGCGGAGGTCAACTCGCAAGGGCTCGCTTCTCATGCGTGATTCGCATGCGTCTCTTAGAAATGAAATAAAAATCATTTCTTCTGGGGCAGATTTAGAAGAACATTCCTTCGCCATCTAGGAGTTGGCGTCGGACCGAGCGCCCGAAGCCAGGCGCAGGATCATCGTCTGGCAGACCGTCCACCCCTCAGCGTAGTCACCCAAGGATGTTCGCACGAAGGACTCGTCGCCGACGCTGAACCCGCAGTTCCCGGTCCGCGGGAATTCGGTTCGTGAGGAGAGGAGACGGCACGTCGCACCGGGCGAGCGGCAACGATCTCTTACGCGGCGTTTCCTTACCGGGCTGTAATGAAAAATCGATGCAACGCATGCGTGCTTTGCTCGCAGCGTCGATCACATCTCTATCGCGCGGAATTCATTCTGAACTTTTCGATGATGGGCGAACAATTGTTGTCACGGATTCCGGCAATGACGTCGGCTTCCGTTCAAATAATACAGAAAATGGGGAAAATACCATGCGCAACAAACTGATCGCAGCGACTGCGATGGCTGTCATTGCTTACGCGGCCATTCCTGCCCACGCCGCCAAGGTGAGCGCCGGCTGCAGCGGCGACAATCTCAGCAAGACTGAATCTATGGTCGAGAACATGGCGGACGGTCCAGGCAAAATCGTGGCGCAAAAGGAGATTGCCCAAGCCCAGGACGCTCTGCTCGGTGGCAAGATGGGCGTGTGCGCGGCGCATCTGAACAAGGCCATGCACGCCGGCGAGGCGAAGTAGGAGGCAAGGCCTCTCGAAGGAGCCGATCGCCCTGCGGCGATCGGCTCCTTAAAGACAGAGGGGCGTTAGATTTCTTTTTGACGCGTTTGCTTGACGCGAACCGGCGTCCACCCTCGGATCAAGTCCGAGGGCATGCTTCGCTCGCAAACGCTTTAGGGCGCTCGGGTAAGCTGGGTGGCAAAATAGGCGACGGTCCGGGCGTAAACCTCGCTCTTGTTCCATTGCTGGATTACCGCGAAGTTCGGATTGCCTGGCTCCCAATTCTTGCCGCGTTGCCAGCCATGGTTGGCGAAGAAATTCGCGGTCGAGGCCAGCACATCGGGCGCGCTGTGCAGGAGATCGCGGCGGCCATTGCCGTCGAAATCGACTGCGAATTTGATGTAGTTCGACGGCATGAACTGGGTCTGGCCGATCTCGCCGGCCCATGCGCCGCGCAGTTCCTGCGCAGGGACATCGCCGCGCTCGATGATGCGGAGCGCATCCAGAAGCTCGGCCCTGAACATATCGGAGCGGCGGCAATCATAGGCGAGCGTCGCCAGCGCCCGCATCGTCGGGAATTTGCCGATGTTGACGCCGAAATCGGTCTCCAGTCCCCAGATCGCCACCAGCACTTCGCCTGGCACGCCATACGCCTCCTCGATGCGGGACAGCACCGAGCCGTACTGCTTCATCATGTTGGCGCCACGGGTGAGGCGGGGCGGCACCATGCGTCCCGAGAATTCCTCGAAAGTCTGACTGAACACCTTCTGCGACTGGTCGCGCGTGAGCACGTTCTTGTCGAGTGTGACGCCGTTCAGGCCGACCTGGATCGCGGACTGCGAAATCCCCTTCGACGCCGCCTCCTTCTTGAAGTCGTCCAGCCACGTATCGAACGAGCCGCTGCCGCAGGTCGCGGCGAACGAAGGCGTGCAGAGGGTCAGGAGCAGGGCTCCCAGCGCAGTCCGGAGGGAAAAGCGAAAGCTCATGAAATCACTCACTCCATGTCGACGCACCATCGACACTAATCTCGAAACGCTACCAAAATGTTTGCGGCAACAGCGGCCAAAACAAGGCTTCTGGGCGTTACGCGAGCAAGTCAATCCATCATGCCGGGGCGATAACATATTTTGGAGCTGGCCCCTGCGCATCTCCGATCCGGTGCTCGCGCACCAGGCCGGAGATGAATGGATTTGCCGAAGATCTACGCGCTGTCCTTCCGCCGCCATGGGAACAGGTTGGCGGGGAAGTCGGCGGCAGGCTTGCGCTCGCGCGGGCGCGGCGGGAACGGTCGCACATTGGGATCGGGAACGATCACCTGCCGGTAGAGATGCCAGGTGGCATGGCCGAGCAGGGGAATGACAACGGCGAGGCCGAGGAAGAAAGGCAGCGTTCCCAGCACTAGCAATGCCGCAACGATCAGGCCCCAGGCGGCCATTGGTAGCGGATTGCGCGCGACCGCGCGCAGCGAGGTGACCATGGCTTCACCGGTCGTGGCGTGACGGTCGAGCATCATCGGGAACGACACCACGCTGATGCAAAGCGCGAGCAGGGCGAAGAGAAAGCCGACGCCGCAGCCGACCAGGATCAACCACCAGCCTTGCGTTGTCGTCAGCACCTGCGTGAAGAAATCGGGTATCCCCGCAGCCGTCGCATAGCCGAATGCCGAGACATAGATGGCCTGCGCCGTGGCGATCCAGGTCACGAACAGCGCGAACAGCAGCGTGCCTAATCCAAGCATGGCGCCGAATGACGGCGAGCGGACGATCTCGAGCGCGTCCCATGCAGAAGGTTCTTCGCCATTCTCACGACGGCGACTGAGTTCATAGAGACCGATCGCCGCGAACGGGCCGAGCATGGCGAAGCCCGCGGCCAACGGGAACAACAGCGGCAGCACGGAATAGCCGTGCACGACGCGGGCAAGCACCAGGCCCAACACCGGATAGACCACGCACAAGATGACGGCGTGGCTTGGCACGGCTTTGAAATCCTCCCAGCCGAGCTGCAGGGCGCGATGCAGATCGCCAAGACCGATGGTGCGGATCTCGGGCGCAGTCGCGACTTCCTGTCCGTTCTGCGTCAATGATGTGACATTGTCGTGATAGGTGGCCATAGTGGTTGTCTCCCTGCGCGGCCGCATTTCTGTGCCCGCGAGCGAGGGCACGACGTGCCGTCTCCTAAGCGATCACGAACAGGCCAGACGCGAAGACACCCAACCGGCCATGTCGCGAACTGAGATGTCACGGTACTCCGAAACCGGGACAGACGCGCTCACGCTTCGGTGAATGTCGCATTGGCAACCTTGGCTGGTCCGGGTAAAATCATTTTGCGACCCGGGCGGGTGCTGCCGGTCGAAAAGAGCCCCGAGAGAACCACCTGACACCATATCTCAAGTCCTTTGGAGTGAACGATGAGCATTTTCGGAAAAATCATGAGCTCGATCTTTGGCAGCAGCACAGCGACTGCGGCGCCGGCTAGCGGTGCGCCTGCGGGGAGCGCGCCCGCGGCCGGCACCTCGCCGACTGCTACGGCTGCAGCGCCTGCGCAGAGCGTCGACGTCGCTCCGATTTTGGATGCGGCCGTCGCCGCGAAGAAGGAGAAGCTTGAGTGGCGCACATCGATCGTCGACCTGATGAAGGCGCTCGACATCGATTCGAGCCTGTCCGCGCGCAAGGAGCTTGCCAAGGAACTCGGCTACACCGGCGATACCAATGATTCCGCGAGCATGAACATCTGGCTGCACAAGCAGGTGATGACCAAGCTCGCCGCCAATGGCGGCAAGCTGCCGCCGGAAATCAAGCACTAAGGCGACGCTCGTACTTAGGATTCGGAGGCCCGCGATCGTCGCGGGCCTTTTTTTGACCCCAGATAACAACAACGAAGGAGAAACGCCCATGACTACGATCGATCGCAGGACCATGCTGGCCACCGGCGCGCTCGCGCTGGCGGGAACGGCTGCGCAGGCGACGTCCGCTGAGGCGCAGGCTGGGCCGAAGGCGATGTTTCCGGTGGCGGCGACGACGATCCCGATTGTCGGCGAGACCGAGGTATTCCAGGTCCGCCGCATCTATTGCATCGGCCGCAACTATGCCGCGCACGCGATCGAGCGCGGCTCCGATCCGACGCGCGAGCCGCCGTTCTTCTTCCAGAAGCCGACCGATGCGATCCAGAACGTTGAGATCGGGACAGTTGCCGATCATCCCTATCCGTCGCTGACGAAAAACTATCATCACGAGGTCGAACTCGTCGCAGCGCTGAAATCCGGCGGCACCAACATTCCCGCCGACAAGGCGCTGGATCACGTCTACGGCTATGCGCTCGGTCTCGATATGACCCGCCGCGACCTGCAGAACGGCATGGCCGCTGAGAAGAAGCCTTGGGAGATCGGCAAGAGCTTTGACCATGCCGCAGTGATCGGTCCGATCCATCCGGCTTCCAAGACCGGACATTTCACCCAGGGCGCGATCTCGCTCGCGGTCAACGGCACCGTCAGGCAGAACTCGGACCTGCGGAACATGATCTGGAGCGTCGCCGAGCAGATCGCAAAACTGTCGGAAGCCTTCGAGCTGAAGGCTGGCGACATCATCTATTCCGGCACGCCGGAAAATGTCGGCCCGGTGGTCAAGGGCGACGTGCTGCTGTGCAAGCTCGAGGGCCTGCCGGACATGTCAATCCGGATCGTGTAGCAGGCCGCCCGACTCTCACGCCACGAGATCCCGATATTCGGGGTGCTTGCTGAGATAGTCGACGACAAAGCCGCAGCCGGCGATCACCTTGTGGCCGTCGGCGCGGATCAATTCCAGCGCGCCCTTGACGAGTTCGGAGGCGATGCCGCGGCCGCGCAGCGCACGCGGCGTCTCGGTGTGGGTGATGATGATGGCCGACGGCGTCGCGCGGTAGTTTGCGAAGGCGACGCCGCCTTCGACGTCGAGTTCGAAGCGGCTTTGTGCGCTGTTATTGCGGACCGATGTCATGTCTGATGTCTACGCTTTCAGTGTTTCAGCAGATCCTGGTAATCCGCGTGTTTCTCGATGAAGGCCTTCACGAACGGGCATTGCGCGATCACCTTCAAGCCCTCGGCGCGCACCCGGTCCAGCGCGCCGCGGACCAGCTTTGAGCCGATCCCCTTGCCGCCGAGCTCCGGCGGCACTTCGGTGTGGACGAACGTGACCACACCATCCGCTTTCTCGTAGTAGGTCGCGGCAATATGTCCATCGACTGCGAGCTCGTAGCGCTTGCGCCCCGGGTTGTTGACTACGGCTTCGTTCACACGTCCATCCATCATCTCATTCCTGTTGTTTGCATCGCGGCATCGCCCCGCGGTTGTCCCGCGAAATGGCAATCGCCCGCCTTGCAAGCCGATCATAACCGGCCTACGTTTTTTTCAAGACATACGCCCCGAAGCGGCCAGATGGTCGTTTGGTCCTGCAATGTCATAATCGCTGGCTGCTGACGTATGCCTCTTTTCCAGGGAGGTCTACCATGTCTACCATGTCGGATAAGCGTTTCTTTAGCACCCATAGACCTTGGGAGGACTGGTTCGGCATGCTGCTCGGCGTGCTGATCGTCGTCTCGCCGTGGTTTCCGATGCAGGCCGGCCGCGACGTCGTCGATGCCGACCGCAGCATCATGATCCTCAACACCTTCGTGATTGGCATGCTGGTGTTCGGCCTGGCCCAGCTCGAATATGTCGCCCTGCAGCGCTGGGAGGAGGTGGCAGCCATCGTGCTCGGCTGCTGGCTGATCGCTTCGCCCTTCCTCTTCGGCTATTCCGGCGACACCCTGCTGCAGGTGTGGCACGGCATCCTCGGCGCGCTGGTGGTTCTGCTGGGTGCGCTGCAGCTCTGGCAGGACTGGGGCAGGAGCGACCAGGAACTCGCCGACCATCCGCAGTGAGCGCCCTCGTCGCGGAGCGGTGGCTGGGCAGCCGGAGGCGCCGGGTCCGCCCTTGCCGAACCCCGTGCGGAGGCGATAAACCGCGGAGGGGTGGCGAGAAGCCCCGCGTGATGAAATTCCCGATGGGACGGAAATGAGCGGAGAGACGGGTAGCGCGGCCACGCCGCGCGGCGGCCAGTTGCGGATGTCGCGCCGGGTCATGAACCTGGCGCATATCGTGACCCAGAATGCGCGCCGGCACGGCGATCGCGCAGGGTTCATTTGGCAGGACCGAAGCTGGACGTGGCGCGAGATCGATGGCCTCGTCTCGGCGCTTGCCGCTGCGCTGGCGGCGCGGGGCATCGGCAAGGGTGACCGCATCCTGGTCCATTCCAAGAACTGCGACGAGATGTTCTGGTCGATGTTCGCGGCCTTCCGCCTCGGCGCGGTCTGGGTCCCGACCAATTTTCGCCTGATGCCCGACGAGGTCGCCTATCTCGCCGCAGCCTCCGGAGCCAAGGCCTTCCTCTGCCACGGCGATTTTCCCGAGCATGCCGCGGCCGCCGCCAATCCCGCCCTGCAATTCACCTGGCGGATCGGCGAGGAGGGGAGTTTTGGCGAGCGGACCGTCACTGACGCGATCGCGGCGCATGCCGGCGCGAAGGTCGATAATGTCGCGGTCGAGCATGACGATCCCTGCTGGTTCTTCTTCACCTCCGGCACCACCGGCCGCTCCAAGGCCGCCGTGCTGACCCACGGTCAGATGGCCTTCGTGGTGACCAACCACCTCGCCGACCTGACGCCCGGCGTGAGCGAGCGGGATGCCTCGATCGTGGTCGCGCCGCTGTCGCATGGCGCGGGCATCCATCAGCTCGTGCAGGCGGCGCGCGGCGTGCCGACCATCCTGCTGCCATCGGAGAAATTCGATATCGCCGAGACGTTCCGGCTGATCGAGCAGCATCGCGTCAGCAATCTCTTCACCGTGCCGACGATCCTGAAGATGATGGTCGAGCATCCCGCCGTCGACCAGTTCGACCATTCCTCGCTGCGCCACGTGATCTATGCGGGGGCGCCGATGTACCGCGAGGACCAGAAGCTGGCGATGCGAAAGCTCGGCGCCGTGCTGGTGCAGTATTTCGGCCTTGGCGAGGTCACCGGCAACATCACCGTGCTGCCGCCGGCGCTGCACGATCCTGAGGACGGCCCGCATGCGCGGATCGGCACCTGCGGCTTCGAGCGCGTCGGCATGCAGGTCTCGATCCAGGACGACCAGGGACGCGAATTGAAGCCGTTCGCGACCGGGGAGATCTGCGTGATCGGCCCCGCGGTGTTCGCGGGCTACTACGACAATCCCGAAGCCAATGCGAAGGCGTTTCGCGACGGCTGGTTTCGCACCGGCGATCTCGGCCACATGGACGAAGAGGGCTTCGTCTACATCACCGGCCGCGCGTCCGACATGTACATCTCCGGCGGCTCCAACATCTATCCGCGTGAGATCGAGGAGAAGATCCTGACGCATCCTGCTGTTGGCGAGGTCGCGGTGCTCGGCGTGCCCGATCCCTTCTGGGGCGAGGTCGGGGTTGCCGTCTGCGTCGCGCGCGAGGGCGCCAGCGCGGTCGGCGAGGCGGAGCTTGCCGCCTATCTTGCGCCGAAGGTGCCGCGCTACAAGATGCCGAAGCGCTTCTTCTTCTGGGATGCGCTGCCGAAGTCGGGCTACGGCAAGATACCCAAGCGCCTGATCCGCGATGAGCTGGAAGCGCGCGGGCTGCTCGACATCTCCACCAAGCAGACCGGGTGATGCGCAGCATCGCCCAACCGGGTCCCATCGCGCGCGAGCGCATTCAATGGGTCGAAGCGCGCGGGCGCGCGTTTTCGTTTACGCTGCAGGCCGGCATTCCGCTGCTTGAAGCTGCGCGCCGCGGCTTCGCAGCGGAAGGGTTTTCCGGCGGCGTGTTGAGCGCAAGCGGCGGCGCGCTCGGCCCGTTCGCCTACGTGATGCCGGCACTGTCGAAGACCGGCGCCAACGCCGCATTCTACAGCGAGACATTTCGCCCTGATGGCATCACCCGGCTCAAGTTCGCCACGATGACGCTGGGCGAGCGCGACGGTGCGCCGTTCTTCCACTGCCACGGATTGTGGACCGAGGCTGACGGCCGCTTCAACGGCGGCCATATGCTGCCGGAGGAGACGGTGGTCGCCGAACCTTTCGAGGTGCAGGCCTTCGGTCTCAATGGCGCGATGTTTGTCGCCGAGCCTGATGCGGAGACCAATTTCAAACTGTTCGGCCCGGTGCCGCGCCAGGCGACCAGTGCTGAGACCGCCAGCCGCGCCTTTGCGCTGCGGCTGCGCCCGAACCAGGATTTTGCCTGCGCGCTGGAGAAGTTTTGCCGCCAGCATGGCATCCTGCACGCGCGCCTGCATGGCGGCGTCGGTTCGACCATCGGCGCCTGCTTCACCGATGGCCGCACAGTGGTGCCGTTCGCGACCGAGCTCGCGGTCCGAGCCGGCACGATCGCTCCCGATGCCGATGGCCAACTTGAAGCCGAGCTCGAGATCGCGCTGGTCGACTATCTCGGGGGCATCGCCGAAGGGAAATTGGTGCGCGGCGACAATCCAATGCTGATGACGATGGAGCTCGTGCTCGAAGTGCTGGACGAGGAGTAGGCTCTCTCCGATGTTGTAGGATGGGTAGAGCGAAGCGAAACCCATCGACTTCATAGCAAGCGGCCGCATGGTGGGTTTCGCTTCGCTCTACCCACCCTACGATTCCGATTCAATTTTCAAACAGCTCTCCGCTGTCATCGTCCGGCTTGACCCGACGATCCAGTATTCTAGAGGCGATCGTGCTTGAGCCGAGAGGCCGCGGGTTACTGGATGCCCGTCTTCGCGGGCATGACGGTGGAGTTTGGGAGAGGATGTGCGTTCGCATTCTCGCGACGCTTTGCGTCCGAGTTCTGCGTCACTTTCCACCCTCGAAGAGAGGGCGCAGGGAAAGCCGGGTGCTGGTTGCACCCGTGGGTCCCGTGCAACAAAAAGCACGGGGGTAGGACCACAGGTTCAACCGGGATCACACCGGCTTTCCCTGCGCGACGGCTTTACGGCTTACTTCGTACTCTCCCCGGTGACCGGGCTTTTTTGCCACCGTCGCCCGCGGCAGCTCTTGCTGCTCGCGCGCTTAGCGCCAGCGTCGGGGCGCCAGGACCACACGACTTCGCCGTACGCAGCCATGCCATCCGTCCAGCGCTCTCCGCGCCTGACGCAGCCACGTCCATCGCATCCCGCTTCCAACGTCCGTGACGATCGCGATACGCCCCTCCAAGTGGAGGCGGGACGGTGCGGTTTCTAAGGTGATTTGCGGTGAGAACGAAGCGGAATGTTTTTCGTCGGGCGACTGGACGAGGCAAATCACTTTGATATTGCAGGAGAATTTTCGCTCGGGCGGCATGCGAGACCACGTGCTCAGTCCTCATCCTGAGGAGCCGCGCCTCGCGCGGCGTCTCGAAGGATGGCCGCGGGCGAGATCGGGGCCTCATGGTTCGAGACGCGCTACGCGCTCCTCACCATGAGGGTCTGGCATTGCGCGGGCGGCTAGGACGCAAACATCGTCACCGCCGCC
This sequence comes from Bradyrhizobium sp. Leo114, assembly GCF_055229415.2. Taxonomy (NCBI): domain Bacteria; kingdom Pseudomonadati; phylum Pseudomonadota; class Alphaproteobacteria; order Hyphomicrobiales; family Nitrobacteraceae; genus Bradyrhizobium; species Bradyrhizobium sp. Leo114. The sequence continues at coordinate 77,079 of NZ_JBUYEN020000028.1, forward strand.
CGCGGACGTGGATGTTGATGTCGAGATCGATGTTGCTGACGCAGGTCTGCTCGGTGCGGTGCGAGCCGCCTTCGTGCCAGCGTCCTTTGCGCAGGCGGGCGTCGCGCACATTGGCGAGCCGCAGGCAGCGCCATTGCGGGAGCCTGCCTGAACTCTCGCCGGCGAACTGCCAGGCCAGCACGACTTCTTCGCCTGATTTGTTGGTGCCGATGATGTGCGGGCAAAGCTCGCGCGGCCGGCCCTCGTAGGTGCAGACGACCTGCTGCTCGCCGAGAATGGCTTTGCGGAAAAGAGCGTAGGTGGCGCTCGGCGCGGGGCGGACGCTCATCGGCAGGATCGTTCTTGTTGTGTTCCGTGATCTGTGCCAGATAATCATCCCGGGATTGAAGCTCTGAACTGCGTCGGTTGTTAGGTGCGCCCATGGCCTCGCGAAGAAGCCGAACGATCAATCTGCCGGCGCCCTACCTCAGGCGCGTCTGGCTCGATCCGTCCCGCATCACGGACCGGGAGGCTTATCCATTTTGCCTGCCGTTTCTGCGCGAGGATTTCGAGCTCAGCTTCGACCGTGCGATCACCATCATCGTCGGTGAGAACGGCACCGGTAAATCGACGCTCTTGGAAGGTATAGCGGTGCTGGCCGGCTTCGACGAGGCCGGCGGCAGAAATGGCTACATGCCGGTCGATCACTCGAAGGCGATCGAGAAGATGGGCGGGCAATTGTCGACCGCGCTTCGCGCAAGCTGGTTGCCGAAAATCACCAATGGCTGGTTCTTTCGGGCGGAGAGCTTCTTTTCGGTTGCGAGATATCTGGACGAGGTCAACAACGAATTTATTCCGGGAGTTGGTCGCGGCATCCCTCCAGACTTCCTCTCCCACTCTCACGGCGAAGGCTTTTTGCGTTTCTTTAACGAGCAGTGCCAGCGTCAGGGCATCTTCATCTTCGACGAGCCGGAATCGGCGCTGTCACCTGCGCGCCAGATCGAATTCTTGAAACTGCTGCGCCGCATGGACGATACAGGACATTGCCAGGTGCTGATGGCCACGCATTCGCCGGTACTGATGGCCTATCCAAACGCAACGCTGTTGCGGCTGACGAAATACGACCTTGAGCGCATTACCGTCGAGCAGACAGACCACTACAAGGTGATGCGCGCGTTCTACGCGGACCCGATGGGCTTCGTGCAGGCGGCGATCGCGGAATAGAGTGGGGCGGGGACATGGGCCGAAGACGACACCGAACGATCAATCTGCCTGCGCCGTATTTGAAGCGGGTCTGGCTCGATAGGTCCCTCGTTCCGGATTGGGAAGCCTATCCATTCTGCCTTCCTATTTTCAGGGACGAGTTCGATCTTAGTTTCGAGTCAGCCATCACCATCATCGCCGGCGAGAACGGGACCGGCAAATCGACCATCCTCGAAGGGATCGCAGCGCTTGCCGGGTTCGACAACGCAGGCGGCGGGAAGGGATACAGGCCGGTCGATCATTCCGGCGCCATCGAATCGACGGGCGAAGACCTGTCGGCTGCCCTGCGCGCCGGCTGGTTGCCCAAGGTCAACTACGGCTGGTTTTTCCGGGCGGAGACGTTCTTCTCGGTCGCAAGATATCTGGATCAAACCAGCGAAGCGCCCCCCGATTATCTCTCCTATTCCCACGCAGAGGGCTTTCTCTACTTCTTCGAAGAACGCTGCCAGCGTCAGGGCATCTTTATCTTCGACGAGCCGGAATCCGCGCTGTCGCCCTCGCGCCAGATCGAATTCCTGAAGCTGATGCGCCGGATGGACGAGACTGGCCAATGCCAGATCATCATGGCCACGCATTCGCCGATCCTGATGGCCTATCCAAATGCGACGCTGCTGCGATTGTCGAAATACGGACTCGAGCCGGTGAACGTGAAGGACACGGATCATTACAGGGTCATGCGCGAGTTCTGCGATGATCCCCATGGGTTCGTCGAGGCGGCGATCGAGGAGTGAGGCGAGCAGGGCGCTGACCCGCGGGGCGCTCGTCTTTCTGGTCCAGCACCGCTCCCGCCCGCGCCACAAACCAGCCGCGTTTGGTCTGAAAATGCCTTACGATATGGCAGCCCGCGCGCCTGCGGGCCGCCAAGATAAGATAAATGGGGAAACGACATGAGAGTGACGATCGCGAAGGTGGGAGCCGTGGTGGCGGCGCTGGCTGTGGTAGGGGCGGCTTGGGCCCATGGACCGACCCGGCAAAAGGTGCGGGAATCAATCGAGATCAGCGCGCCGCCTGCAAAGGTATGGGCAGTGATCGGGAATTTTCAGGACATGAGCTGGCTGCAGCCGGTCAGCAAGACCGAAGGTGAGAAAGGCAACGAGATCGGCGCCACGCGGCGGCTGACGCTTGCGAGCGGCGGCACGCTCGACGAGGAGCTCTACAAATACGACGCCGAGAAGTTGAGCTATTCGTACCGGATTACGGCTGTTGACGTGAAGGTGCTGCCGGTCACCAACTATTCCTCGACCTTGACGATATCGCCAAGGGCCGACGGCAAGGGCAGCGTCCTGGAGTGGGCCGGCGCCTTCTATCGCGGCTATCCCAACAACGACCCGCCACCCGAGCTGAACGATGAGGCCGCGGTGAAGGCGGTGAGCGGGCTTTATCGTTCAGGGCTTGAGGCGCTGAAGAAGAAGGTCGAGAGCGGAAGCTGATCATGCGGGCCATCGTTCTGGCGGCTGTGGTCGCCAGCATCGGCTCAGCTTCCGCCGAGGAGGCGTTCGTCACCAATCAGCTCAGCGAAAACCTGACGGTCGTGGACCTCGCAACCGTGCAGCCGGTCGCGACCATCGCGATCGGCGGCAAGCCGGCCGGCGTTGCCGTCACGCTGGATGGACGCTTCGCCTATGTGACGAGCCCCGAGGCCAAGGCGCTCACGGTGGTGGATGCCGCCGCGCGCCAGGTCGTCGGGCAGGTCAAAGTTGGCGGCGGTCCGCTCGGTGTCGCGGTATCGCCGGACGGTGCGGCGGTCTATGTGGCTGACTGGCATGCCGCTGCGGTGCGGGTGATCGATCCGCTGGAGCTGCGCGTTGTCGCTGATATCGCGGTCGGCGCATCGCCCTCGGGCCTCGCGGTGACGCCCGACGGCCGGCTCCTGCTCTCGGCGGACCGCGACGACAACACTGTATCCGTCATCGATACCGCAACGCGCGACCGGCGGGCGGTCATCAAGGTCGGGATGCATCCGTTTGGAGTCACTATCGATGCAGAAGGCCGGCGTGCCTACACCGCCAATGTCGAATCAAACGACGTGTCGGTCATCGATATCGCAGAGGGCCGTGAGATCGGTCGTGTGAAGGCCGGCCTGCGCCCCTATGCGGTTGCGCTGGCGCAGGGCCGTGGCTTCGTCACCGACCAATATGACGGCACCGTCAGCGTGTTCGATCTCGCGACGCTGGCGCCGATCAAGCGCATCAGCGTCGGTGACTATCCGGAAGGGATCGCCGCGACGGCGGATGCGCGTCGCGTCGTCGTGGCAAACTGGGAGAGCAACACGCTCAGCGTCATCGATGCGGCCGAGCTTAAGGTGATCGGTGAGACCAAGGTCGGCGACGGTCCGCGCGCGTTCGGAGCTTTTCTGCGGCACTAGAGCGGGATGACTTGTCTTCGAATCGGCGTGACCGCGGTTGTCCACCTCTCCCATAGGGAGAGGTCGGCGCGCAGCGCCGGGTGAGCGGTTATGGTTCCTCGATCGAGCTCATCCCCCTCACCCGGATCGCATCTCACGATGCGATCCGACCTCTCCCCGACGGGGAGAGGTAAGGCACCTCCGACGTGGCGCCAACTCGACCTGATCTCATCATGCTCTAACGCGCGGATGGAGGTTCGTGCCTAGGCCCATATTAGCGAAGCGTAACCCGCCCTTCGGCGCCGCCGCAAAGGGACGAAGCAATATCCTCCATTCGCTCGAACATCAGGTCGGGCCCGAGCGCCCGCAGCTTGGCGGGCGCCGCATAGCCCCACGACACGGCGCCGCAGGCGATGCCGACGGCGCGCGCGGCTTCGATGTCACGGGTTTCATCGCCGATCGAAATCACCTGTGACGGCGCTAGGTCGGCGCGCTTGAGGACGCGGCTGAATTTAGCGGCCTTGCCAAAGATCGACGCGCCGCAATCGAACGAGGAGAACAGCGCCGTAGTCTCGCCGAGCAGCCGGCGTGCGTTCGCCTCGTTGTCCGAACTGACCAGCACCAGTTGCATGCCGCCGTCCTTGAGTGTGCGCAGCATGGTTTCGGTACCCGGAAACAGTTCGATATCGGCTAGGTGCTCCGCTTTCAGCCGGCGCATATGCCGGGCGATGATGGGTATCTTCCACATCGGCACTTCAAGCCGCGCGACGATCTCGCGCGAGCCGGCATGCCGCAGCTCTTCGACGTCCTCATCCGCGACGCGGCGGAAACCGAAGCGGTCAGCAACATCGTTTACGTTGCGCAGGAACCAGGGAAAGCTGTCTGCAAGCGTGCCGTCGAGGTCGAAGATGACAAGGGAGTAGGGCATTCGGCGGGAGAAGAGATAGCACGCGCTGAGACAATTGCGAAATTAACAAATGGAAAAGCGGTCGCAAACCTGCGATCGGCATTGGCTGTTGCCGCATGCCGCCGGAGGGCAGTTGCACTAATGTCGCTCGGCTTCGGCCTCCTGCTCGAGCTGCAGGATATGAGCCCGCAGCGCATCGAACCTGGCTTCCGTGGCGTCGCTGAACAGCGGATCCTTGTGGGGGACAAGGCTGACGCGATTTCGGTCCAATCCTCGGACTGCAATGCCTTCAGCGCGGCCGGAAAGAAATCACGATCTTCCATCCTGATATGACGCCGCTCATGCTCCAGGAAATCGCGAACGATGCGGTCCACGTCCTGACGAAGGAACTCGCGATCAGCAAGCACGCCGTCGACGGCTTTGGCGACGAGGTGCAATCCCTTGGCGCCTTCCCGGTGCTCATGCGCGAGATCGCCGATCTTCGCTGCAGCGGCGGGATCGCGAATTTTCAGTTTGGCGAAGACACGGTCTTCCTGAGCATGATGGTATATCTCAGTATAGACTTCGAAATAGGCGATGATGGCGCGGATGACCTCGTAGTCCGGCCGGCCTGAGCGATCGAAAATATCCAATTCGTGCTCGAGGACGGCAAGCAGCCGTTCAATATTGCGATGCTCTTGGCTTAGCAGCTCGATGATCATTGCGGTGATCCACAAGGGGGTGAACCATCGCAGAAAAGTAGACGCTCAAATCATCGTGGCATTGCGTTAGATCAAGGTCGAAACCGATTTGCACCGGAACGCGTCCGAAGCGTCGGAAAACCCTCACTCCGCTGCTTCGCTCGCGCTGCTCTTGCGTGGCTTACTGTTCGCCTTCTTCAGCACCGGCGCCAGGAATTTGCCGGTGTAGCTCCGCGGTGCCTTGGCGATGTCCTCCGGCGGACCCCAGGCGACGATTTCGCCGCCGCCGTCGCCGCCTTCGGGGCCGAGGTCGATCACCCAGTCGGCGGTCTTGATGACTTCGAGGTTGTGCTCGATGACGACGACCGTGTTGCCCTGGGCGACCAGCTCGTGCAGCACCTCCAGCAGTTTTGCCACATCGTGGAAGTGCAGGCCGGTGGTCGGCTCGTCCAGGATGTAGAGCGTGCGGCCGGTGGCGCGCTTTGACAGCTCCTTTGCCAGTTTGACGCGCTGGGCTTCACCGCCCGATAGCGTGGTCGCCTGCTGGCCGACATGGATGTAGTCGAGACCGACGCGGTGCAGGGTCTGGAAGGTTTCGCGGACGCGCGGCACCGCCTTGAAGAAATCGGCGGCTTCTTCCACGGTCATGTCGAGCACGTCGGCGATCGACTTGCCCTTGAATAGAACCTCCAGCGTCTCGCGGTTGTAGCGCTTGCCCTTGCAGACGTCGCAGGTGACGTAGACGTCCGGCAGGAAGTGCATCTCGATCTTGATGACACCGTCGCCCTGGCAGGCCTCGCAGCGGCCGCCCTTGACGTTGAAGGAGAAGCGCCCGGGCTCGTAGCCGCGTGCCTTGGCCTCGGGCAGGCCGGCGAACCATTCGCGGATCGGCGTGAAGGCGCCGGTATAGGTCGCAGGGTTCGAGCGCGGGGTACGGCCGATCGGTGACTGGTCGATGTCGATGATCTTGTCGATATGCTCCAGGCCCTCGATGCGGTCGTGCGGCGCGGCGGCTTCGCTGGCATTGTTGAGCTTGCGCGCGATCGCCTTGTAGAGCGTGTCGATCAGGAGCGTCGACTTGCCGCCGCCGGAGACGCCGGTGATGCAGGTGAACAGCCCCAGCGGAATCTCCGCCGTGACGTTCTTCAGGTTGTTGCCGCGGGCGTTGACGACCTTGATGGTGCGGCGATGGTTTGGCGGCCGCCGGTCGGAGATCGGCACCGAAAGCTCGCCGGTGAGATATTTGCCGGTCAGCGATTTCGGATTGCGCATGATCTCGGCGGGCGTGCCTTGCGCGACGATATGCCCGCCATGCATGCCGGCGCCGGGGCCGATGTCGAGCACGTAGTCGGCGAGGCGAATGGCGTCCTCGTCATGTTCGACCACGACCACGGTGTTGCCGAGGTCGCGCAGCCGCTTCAGCGTATCCAGGAGCCGCGCATTGTCGCGCTGGTGCAGGCCGATCGAGGGCTCGTCCAGCACATAGAGCACGCCTGTCAGCCCCGAGCCGATCTGGGACGCGAGTCGGATGCGCTGGCTTTCGCCGCCGGACAATGTGCCGGAGGAGCGGGACAGCGTGAGATAGTTGAGGCCGACGTCGAGCAGGAAGGTCAGTCGCTCGCGGATTTCCTTCAGCACGCGCGCGGCGATCTCGTTCTGCTGCGTGTTCAGCGCTTCCGGCACGGTCTCGAACCACTCGCCGGCGCGCTTCACCGACAGGTCGGCGATCTCGCCGATATGCTTGCCGCCGATCTTGACGCACAGCGCTTCCGGCTTGAGGCGATAGCCACTGCAGGCGGCGCAAGGAATGTCGGTGAAATATTTCGCCAGCTCCTCGCGCGCCCACTCGCTCTCGGTCTCGCGGTAGCGGCGGTTGATGTTGGTGATCACGCCCTCGAACGGCTTCTTGGTGTCGTAGGAGCGGACGCCGTCCTCATAGGAGAACTTGATCTCGTCGTCGCCGGAGCCGTGCAGGATGGCGTTCTGCGTCTTCTTCGCCAAGTCCTTCCACTTGGTGTCGAGCGTGAACTTGTAGTGCTTGCCGAGCGCGGTCAGCGTCTGCAGGTAATAGGGCGAGGAGGACTTGGCCCACGGCGCGATCGCGCCCTTGCGCAGGGACAGATCCTTGTCGGGAATGACGAGGTCCTCGTCGACATGCTGCTCGATGCCGAGGCCGCCGCAGGCGGGGCAGGCGCCATAGGGATTGTTGAACGAGAACAGCCGCGGCTCGATCTCGGGGATGGTGAAGCCGGAGACCGGGCAGGCGAACTTTTCCGAGAACAGGATGCGTTCCGGTCCGCTCTTGTCGTGGATCTTTGCGGTCTTCTTCTTTTCTTCGGCGGGAGCTGCCGCCGGGGCGTCGGCGAATTCGATCACCGCAAGGCCCTCGGCAAGCTTGAGCGCGGTCTCAAAGCTCTCCGCGAGACGCTGACCGATGTCGGGGCGCACCACGATGCGGTCGACGACGACGTCGATGTCGTGCGGAAACTTCTTGTCGAGGCTCGGCGCTTCGGCGAGCTCATGGAAGGTGCCGTCGATCTTGACGCGCTGAAAACCCTTCTTGAGATATTCGGCGAGCTCTTTCCGGTACTCGCCCTTGCGGCCGCGCACGACCGGCGCCAGCAGATAGAGGCGAGTGCCCTCGGGCAAGGCGAGCACGCGATCGACCATCTGCGAGACGGTCTGGCTCTCGATCGGCAATCCCGTGGCCGGCGAATAGGGCACGCCGACGCGGGCCCAGAGCAGGCGCATGTAGTCGTAGATCTCGGTGACAGTGCCGACGGTCGAGCGCGGGTTCTTCGAGGTGGTCTTCTGCTCGATGGAGATGGCGGGCGAGAGGCCGTCGATCTGGTCGACATCAGGCTTCTGCATCATCTCCAGGAACTGGCGGGCATAGGCCGACAGCGATTCGACATAGCGGCGCTGGCCCTCGGCATAGATGGTGTCGAAGGCAAGCGAGGACTTGCCGGAGCCGGACAGGCCGGTGAAGACGACGAGCTTGTCGCGGGGAATCTCGACGTCGATGTTCTTGAGATTGTGCTCCCGCGCGCCGCGGATCGTGATGGCACGCGTTGAGGAGCCGGCGGTCGGTTGGCGCTTCGCCCTGAGCACTTCATCCATATCGGCATTTCCAGGCGCTTGTAAGCGCGCCACGTTATGGGCGCGCGTCGTCGGAAATCCCTACCACGGCGCCGATGGGGTGATGCCGGAACATAGGAAGAACGGGCGACGATTTCCAGTGCTCAGCACGAATCATCAACGATTTGTTTCTGATCGCATTTCCTGCGTGCAGCTTTGGCAGTAGCTGGCAGCAAGAGGGGCCCGCGCAAGCGGAGCTTCGCAGATGAGCGGCTCGGAACTAACGACACGCAAACAAAAAGGCCGGCGCAAGGCCGGCCTTTTCTTAAGATTGATATCCGATCGCGAGATCAGTACCGCCCGATGATCGGAGCGCCGCCGAGGCCGAACTTGTAGTTCACGCGGACGGTGACGAGGTCGATGTCCTGCTTGATATTCTCGGTGGCGAAGAGGCTGCCGGCCGGGCCGGCGAAGCCATTGTTGACGAAATCGTAGGAGCGATTGCCCAGGAAGATGTGATTGTACTCGGCGCCGACCGACCAGTTCGGCGCAAAGCCGTACTCGATGCCAGCGCCAACCGAGGCTCCCCAGCGGGTGTCGTTGATGTCGTTGGTGATCGGGAAACCGGTGAAGGCGTCACGCACGCGGTAGCGATCGGCGACCACGGCCGCGCCGCCCTTGACGTAGAACAGCACATTGTTGGCAGCATAGCCGATCTGGCCGGTGATCAGGCCGAAGGCGTCGACCCTGGTCTCGTTGGTGTCGATGCCCGTCAGCAGGCTGATGTTGCTGCCCTTGAAGTCGGCCCAATTGCCCTGGCCTTCGACGCCGAACACCCAGGTGCCCATCTGCCAGCGATAGCCGATCTGACCACCAGCAGTGCCGCCGTCGGCGTTATGGGAGCCGTCACTGAAACCAAGGACGTCCCAGCGGTTGCGGCTCGTTCCCCAGCCGCCGTTGCCGCCGATATAGAACCCGGTCCAGTCGTAGACGACGGCGACGGGCGCCGGCGGAGCCTTGACATAAGGGCGCGCGGCAAGATCGGCAGCCGAGGCGGGCGCAGCCAGCGCAACCAAGGCAACCGTTCCAAGCAAAAACTTCTTCATCGTAGCTCTCCAGCCTTTGTTCGCTTCAATTTGGTCCCGAAGCGTTACGGTATTAAAGACGCGAGCGCCGCGCCGTCGTTTTAGGCATATACTCCGATTCAACCGGAAATACCGTCGCCGAAACGCAACACTTCACGGCGAAGTACCGGGAACATAAGTTAATGGTTTTCTTGATGTTTTATGGAACCCCAGGGTCGATTTCGGGTTCCATCCTGGCCGCACCAAATTTGGGCCACAATGCCACCACGATTATGTCAAGTTGCATGGAACAAAACTGGAACAATGGCGCGGCTGGTGCTATATGTGGATAACCGCGCAATGGACGGGGAATGGCTGCGCCCGACGGTGTCGGCGAGCGTATAGGGTCCGTCAGCAATGTAAGATGTGGTTAGCGAAGACTGAATGTGGCCGCCGTGTAACCGGCCGGCCCAGTGATTGAGTGGAGAGCGGCGATGGCGGGAAGCGTAAATAAGGTCATTCTGGTGGGCAATCTCGGCAAGGACCCGGAAATCCGGCGGACCCAGGACGGCCGTCCGATCGCCAATCTGAGCGTCGCGACCTCCGAGACCTGGCGCGACCGGGCCACCGGCGAGCGCAAGGAAAAGACCGAGTGGCACCGTGTCGTCATCTTCAATGAAGGGCTCGCCAAGGTCGCCGAGCAATACCTGAAGAAGGGCGCCAAGGTTTACGTCGAGGGCCAGCTCCAGACCCGGAAATGGACCGATCAGAGCGGGGTCGAGAAATATTCGACCGAAGTGGTGCTGCAGGGCTTCAACTCCAACCTCACGATGCTGGACGGCAGGGGCGGCGGTGGCGGCAGCTTCTCCGACGACATGGGCAGCGGTGGCGGCGATTTCGGCGTCAGCGGCCCCTCGAGTTCCGCGCCACGCCGCGCCGTGCCGGCCGGCGCCCGCAACAACAACGACATGGACGACGATATCCCGTTCTGATCGAGCGGTACGTTGCCGGAAAGATCGCGTGAGGATGAAAATCTCCCTCGCGCGATACAGCTTGCGTCGAACTTATCCTCTTCAATGACTGCAGGATATCAGCGTCAAGCGATTGATATGGCTTGATGTGCCGCGGCCGGGTTGCTTGTGGCTCCGGTTAATGTGAATTGTGAGGAAATCGATCTAACCGACAGGGCGCGGCGATGCGGGCGCCGCCAACGGCCCGCGGGCGGTTTCCTGACCTCGGAGGGCGCCTTGCCGCACGCCGCTGGGGTGTTCCCGCGGCGCGCCGGTCGACCCCGTAAGTCTATGAAAAAACGAAGGGAAAAACCGGTCGCCGAGGCCGTTCCGGGGTGGTGGTCGGGCCCCCGATACGCTATATGATTCTGCAGTAGAACCGACCCGGATTCCCCCTTTGTCAGAACCTGAAGACGACAAGCCCGGCGAGCCGTCGGGGCCCTCCGACATTCGTCCCGTTTCCATCCTCGACGAGATGAAGAAGTCCTACCTCGACTACGCCATGAGCGTGATCGTGGCGCGGGCGCTCCCCGATGCGCGTGACGGGCTCAAGCCGGTCCACCGCCGCATCCTGTATTCGATGTACGACCAGGGGCATACGCCGGACAAGAAGTACGTCAAGTCCGCGCGCGTGGTCGGCGACGTCATCGGTAAGTATCACCCACACGGCGACCAGTCGATTTACGACGCCATGGTGCGCATGGCGCAGGATTTTTCGATGCGCGTGCCGCTCATCGACGGCCAAGGCAATTTCGGCTCGGTCGACGGTGATCCGCCGGCGGCCTATCGATACACCGAAGCACGCCTGACGCGGGCGGCAGAGGCTGTGCTGGCGGACATCGAGAAGGACACGGTCGACTTCCAGCCCAACTACGACAACAGCGAGCAAGAGCCGTCGGTATTGCCGACGCGGTTTCCGAACCTCCTGGTCAATGGCGCGGGCGGCATCGCCGTCGGTATGGCCACCAACATCCCGCCGCACAATCTCGGCGAGGTCGTCGACGCCTGTGTGGCGCTGATCGACAACCCGGCGCTCACCATCGACGACCTCATCAACATCATTCCGGGGCCGGATTTCCCCACGGGCGGCATCATCCTCGGTCGAGCGGGCATCCGAGCATCCTATCATCTCGGCCGCGGCTCGATCGTGATGCGCGGCAAGGTCACGATCGATACCCTGCGAAAGGATCGCGAGGCGATCATCATCACGGAGATCCCGTACCAGGTTAACAAGGCGAACATGGTCGAGCGGATCGGCGAGCTGATCCGCGAGAAGAAGATCGAGGGGATTTCCGACCTGCGCGACGAATCCGACCGCGAAGGTTTCCGCGTCGTGATCGAACTGAAGCGCGAGGCGATGCCGGACGTGGTGCTGAATCAGCTCTACCGCTTCACGCCGCTGCAGACCAACTTCCCGGCCAACATCCTGGCACTCGATTCCGGCCGTCCGCAGACGATGAACCTGAAAGATCTGCTGACGATCTTCGTCAACTTCCGCGAACAGGTGGTGACCCGGCGAACCAAATACCTGCTCGGCAAGGCGCGCGACCGCGCACACCTCCAGGTGGGCCTGGCCATCGCGGTTGCCAATATCGACGAGGTCATCCGCGTCATCCGCTCTTCGCCGAATCCGGCGGCCGCGCGCGAAACCCTGATGTCGCGCGATTGGCCGGCGCGGGACGTCGAAGACATGATCACGCTGATCGACGATCCGCGCCACCGCATCAATCCGGACGGCACCATCCGCCTTTCGCTGGAGCAGGCGAGGGAAATCCTCGACCTCCGGCTGCAGCGCCTCACCGCGCTCGGCCGCGACGAGATCGGCGAGGAACTCACCAAGCTCGCGGCGGAGATCTCCGACTATCTCGACATCCTGCGCTCGCGCGCCCGGGTGCAGGCGATCGTCAAGACCGAGCTTGCCGAGGTGAAGGCCGAGTTCGCCACCCCGCGCAGGACTGTTATCGTCGAGCAGGAAGGCGAGGTCGAGGACGAGGATCTGATCCAGCGCGAAGACATGGTGGTGACCGTGTCGCACGCCGGCTACGTCAAGCGCGTGCCGCTGTCGACCTATCGCGCCCAGCGCCGCGGCGGCAAGGGCCGGGCCGGCATGCAGACCCGCGACGAGGATTTCGTCAGCCGCGTGTTCGTGGCGTCGACCCATACGCCGGTCCTGTTCTTCTCCTCGCGCGGCCAGGTCTACAAGGAGAAAGTCTGGCGATTGCCGATGGCCGCGCCGAATGCGCGCGGAAAGGCGCTGATCAACATCCTGCCGCTGGAGCAGGGCGAGCGCATCACCACCATCATGCCGCTGCCGGAGGATGAATCCTCCTGGAAGAATCTCGACGTGATGTTCGCCACCACCGGCGGCAACGTCCGTCGCAACAAGCTGTCCGACTTCGTCGACGTCCGCCGTTCCGGCATCATCGCCATGAAGCTGGAGGAGGGCGAGGCGATCGTCGACGTGCAGATCTGCACCGAGCATGACGACGTGCTGCTGACCGCCGCCGGCGGCCAGTGCATCCGTTTCCCCGTCACCGATGTGCGCGTCTTCACCGGCCGTACCTCGATGGGCGTGCGCGGCATTTCCCTCGCCGAGGGCGACAAGCTGATCTCGCTCGCGATCCTGCGCCATGTCGAGACGACCTCGGACGAGCGCTCGGCCTACCTGAAGATGCGCCGCGCGGTCGCAGGCGAAGCGACCGCCGAGGAGCCGGTCGAGACCGAGGCCGAGGAGGCCACAGGCGCGATCCAGCTCTCGCAGGAGCGCTATGTCGATATGTCGGCGCAGGAGCAGGTGGTGCTGACGGTGTCCGAAAACGGCTACGGCAAGCGGACCTCATCCTACGAGTACCGCACCACCGGCCGCGGCGGCAAAGGTATCGTCGCCATGAGTGTCAACAGCCGCAACGGCAAGCTGGTGGCCTCGTTCCCGGTAGAGGAGGCCGACCAGATCATGCTGGTGACCGACAAGGGGCAACTCATCCGCTGCCCCGTCGGCGACATCCGCATCGCCGGCCGCTCGACCCAGGGCGTCATCGTATTCGACACCGCGGACGACGAGCATGTCGTCTCGGTCGAGCATATCGGCGACGACAGCGAGAATGGCGAGAACGGCAACGGAAACGGCGGCCAATGACCCGTAGCCCGGGTGAAGCGCAAGCGTAGCCCGGGACCTTCGTGGGTAAGGATGGAATCCCGGGTTGCGCTTCGCTCCACCCGGGCTACAGCTACGGACTTCACCAACTCCAGCGAAAGCCAATGTCGCGACGCGCGACGTCAGGGCGGCTGTTGTCAGGTGGTCAGATCTCGATTTCCGTCCCGAATTCCACCACCTGTCCGGTCGGCACGCCGAAGAACGCCGCAGTGCGTTCGGCGTTGCGTTGCAGGAATGCGAAGATTGATTCCCGCCAAACCCACATGCCCGGAACGTCCTCGCGCGGGATGATGGTCTCGCGGCCGATATAGTAGGTGACGTCGGAAAGATCGATGCCGGGCAGCTTGCCCTGCCGGCAGGCGAGTTGCAGGCCCTCATAGATGGTCGGGTATTGCATGAAGCCGTAGTGCAGGATCACCCGCGTGATGCCCGGGATGATGTCGATGATCTCGGCGCGGTCGTCCTCGGAAATGCGCGGGGATTCCTCGATCTGCACGGTGACCAAAAGAACGCGTTCGTGCAGGACGTGGTTGTGCTTGACGAACTGCGTCAGTGCGAGCGGCACGCCGCTCGGCGCGGCTGCGAGGAACACGGCAGTGCCCGGCAGCCTGGCGCGGCACTTGGTGATCGCGGTCTCGATCAAATCCTCTTCCGGCTGGCGTAGTCTTGCACGGGCACGCTCGACCAGCTTTACGCCGCCGCGCCAGGTGAGCATCAGGAATGCGATCAAGCCTGCCAGCAGCAGCGGAAACCAGCCGCCTTCGTGCAGCTTGGTCGAGTTGGCCGCGAAGAAGATGAGGTCGATGACAAGAAAGAAACCGTTGACGGCGAGCACGATCAGCGGCGAGTAGCCCCACTGGATCGCAACCAGCGCCGCCAGCAGCGTGGTGATCGCCATCAACAAGGACACCGCGATGCCATAGGCGCCGGCGAGGGCGTCCGAAGTGCCAAAGCCCAGTACCGCGCCAAGCGTCGCGGCGGCGAGCAGCCAGTTCACCAGCGGCACATAGATCTGGCCGATCGCGTCGCTGGTGGTGTGCAGGATGTGCATCCGCGGCAGGAAGCCGAGCTGGATCGATTGCTGGGTCAGCGAGAACACGCCCGAGATGATCGCCTGGGAGGCGATCACGGTGGCGATCGCGGAGAAGGCGACCAGCGGGTAGTGCAGCCAGTCGGGCGAGAGCTGGAAGAACGGATGGTCCAGCGCGCCCGGATCGGTGATCAACAGCGCGGCCTGCCCGAAATAATTGAGCACCAGCGCGGGCAGGCAGACGGCGAACCAGGCGAGCCGGATCGGAAACCGCCCAAAGTGCCCCATGTCGGCGTACATCGCCTCACCGCCCGTGACCGCGAGAAAAGCTGCGCCGAGGATGGCGAAGCTGATGTGGAAATTCTGGTGGATCAGGAAATTGAAGGCATAGAACGGGCTGAGTGCCGCGAGCACCGCCGGCGCCTGGACGATGCCGTGGATGCCGAGCGCCGCGAGAACAAGGAACCAGCCGAGCATGACCGGTCCGAAAATCCGGCCGATGAAGCCGGTGCCCTGCTTCTGCATCGCGAACAGGCCAACCAGAATCACGATGGTGATCGGCACCACCGCCGGCGCCAGCGATGGCGCGTCCACCTTTAATCCCTCGATCGCGCTCAAGACCGAGATCGCCGGGGTGATTGCGCCGTCGCCGTAGAGCAGGGCGGCGCCGATGAGGCCGACGACCAGAAGCTGCGCACGCCAGGTGCCCGGCTGGGCATGGCGCGCGTGCAGCAGCGCCAATATCGCCACGATCCCGCCTTCGCCGCGGTTGTCTGCACGCAGGATCAGGAGCGCGTATTTGATCGAGATGATCAGGATCAGCGCCCACAGGATCAGCGATACCACGCCCAGGACGGCGTTCGGCGCGATCGTGCCGCCATGGGCGGCCGCCCTGGCAGCCTCCTTCAATGCATAAAGGGGACTGGTCCCGATATCGCCATAAACGACGCCAAGCGCGCCGATGGTTGTTGCAAGAGGAAGGGGGCTCGGCGGATGGCCTGAGGCGATGGCGGGCGTGCTTGACATCAGCGAGACCCCCGATTGCACCGCGCCGACCGGATCATCCTCAAGGGCGCGACCAAACGGCAGTCTGCGATGAGACGTCGCAAATTACCACTATGTTCCTACGGAGGAGGAGGCCGGGGTTACGGGGTGCGATCGGCGGTGACGAGGCGGGCTTCGCGGACCGCGGCATTGCCGCCGGCCTTGCGGAGGCAGGAGGCATCAAAATTCGGCCAATTCTGCTGCGCGCAGGTGTCCTTGGCAGGGGGGCGGATATCCAGCCGGTCGGCCTTGGCGAGGGGGCGGGGCACGCTGGCTTCGACCTGGGGTGCAAAGCCTGGAAGAACGGTGAGAGCGGCGGCAATGAAGGCGGCAACGGCGACGGCAGAAAGTGCCTTGATCATGACGGTTCCCTGTGAGTGGGCCTTGGCGGCCCGTCGTTTCGTTGGCGGCGGTGATAGAGGCCGCCAATTTCCTGCTGTCTTCGCCCGAGGCGAAAATGATTTCGTTCCCTGGGCATTTTGTTTCGTCGGCGCCAGATCAATGAAACATTGGGGTTCAGGGCCGCCTGGGAACCCGGCTGGCTTGCCGGCCAGCCCCGGGCAGGCTAGAGGGGGATATGCCTCGCACCGCGCTTTATCCCGGCTCCTTTGACCCGGTCACCAACGGCCATCTCGACGTGGTCAAGCACGCCGTCGTCCTCTGCGACCGCCTGATCGTCGCCATCGGCGTCCATCCGGGGAAGAAGCCGCTGTTTTCGGTCGAGGAGCGCCTGGTGATGCTGCAGGAGGTATTCGGCCCCGTCGCCGCCAAAGCCGGCTGCGGCTTCGATTGCATCACATTCGATGACCTGGTCGTTACCGCGGCGCAACGCGCCGGTGCTACGATTCTGATCCGGGGCCTGCGGGACGGCACCGACCTGGACTACGAGATGCAGATGGCCGGCATGAACGAAGCCATGGCGCCCGAGGTGCATACCGTTTTCCTGCCGGCCTCGCCGGCCGTCCGGCCGATTACGGCGACCCTGGTGCGCCAGATCGCCGGCATGGGCGGCGATGTCTCCAACTTCGTGCCCAAAGCCGTTGCCGCCCGCCTCAAGGCCAAATTCGCCAGCTAGTTCTCGCGCTCTTCTCAGACATCCGTTCCGGAGTTTTCATGATCCGAATCCTCGCCGTTCTCGCCGCGCTCCTCTGTGTGGCTCCCGCGGTCGCGCAGCCCTTGCCGGCCAATCTGGACAAGGCCAATGCGATCGTGATCGACACCAACAAGGGCCGCATTGTCGTCAAGCTCAGGACGGACATCGCGCCGCAGCATGCCGAGCGCATCAAGCAGCTCGCGCGCGAGGGCTATTACAACAACGTGCCGTTCCACCGCGTGATCGACGGCTTCATGGCGCAGACCGGCGACGGCCAGAAATTCGACGGCACCGGCGGCTCGAAATACCCGAACCTGAAGCAGGAATTCTCGAACGTGCCGTTCAAGCGCGGCATCGTCGGCATGGCTCGGCGGGGTGACAGCGTCGACAGCGCCAACTCGCAGTTCTTCATCATGTTCGCGGACGGCCCGAGCCTGAACAACCAATACACCGTAATCGGCGAAGTGGTGTCCGGCATGGACGTGGTCGACAAGTTGAAGAAGGCCCCCGCAGGCTCCCCGAGCGGTGCGGTAACCGATCCCGACAAGATGGTGAAGGTGCAAGTCGCATCCGACATCAAGTGAGTTCAGGCGATGCTGCGCGGCAAACCATTTCTCTGGTTTGCAGCGCCGCTGATGCTGCTTGCCTGCACGGCGCGGGCGCAGCCGGCGCCCGAGAAGCTTGATACGCTCAAGGACCTTTTCATAAAGCTGCACAGTTGCTTCAAGCCGCCGCCGCTGTCGCAGGCCAACCCGATCGACATCACCGTGATCGTCAGCTTCACCCGCCAGGGCGCGATCCTCGGCCGTCCCAGGATCACCTATGAGACGGCGGAGGCCAGCGAGAATGACCGGTTGCAATACCGCATCGCCGTGATGCAGGCCTTGGAACGTTGCACGCCGTTGCCATTTACCGATGCACTGGGCGGCGCGGTTGCCGGCCGGCCGATGGCGATCCCTTTCCGAACCCGCAAACGTCAACCCGAAGCCAAAGAGAGGCGAGCATGGCTGTTACCGAAAATACTTTGATCCTCGAGACCACCCAGGGTCCCGTCACCATCGAGATGCGCCCTGATCTCGCGCCGAACCACGTCGCCCGCATCAAGGAATTGGTGCGCGAGGGCTTTTACGACGGCATCGTGTTCCACCGCGTGATCGAGGGCTTCATGGCCCAGACCGGTTGCCCCCATGGCACCGGCACGGGCGGCTCCGGAAAGAAGCTGAAGGCCGAGTTCAACAAGGAGCCGCATGTCCGCGGCACCGCCTCGATGGCGCGCGCCGCCAACCCGGATTCCGGCGACAGCCAGTTCTTCATCTGCTTCGACGACGCCGCCTTCCTCAACGGCCAGTACACGGTCTGGGGCAAGGTCACCGAGGGCATGGAGAACGTCGACAAGATCAAGCGCGGCGAGCCGGTGCAGAACCCGGACAAGATCGTCAAGGCAAGGATGGCTGCCGACGCGACAGCCTGACACTCAATCGTCATACCCGGGCTTGACCCGGGTATCCATCGCTCTTCAGAAGAGTTTTTCCTAAGAGATGGATTGCCGGGTCAAGCCCGGCAATGACGGCTAGAAGATGCGCACCGACCTCTTTGACTTCGACCTCCCGCCTGAACGGATCGCGCTGCGGCCCGCGAGTCCGCGCGACGCCGCGCGGATGCTGGTGGTGCAGGGGGACGGCGTGCTGCGCGACCGCACCGTGGCCGAGCTGCCGCAATGGCTCGAGCCGGGCGACCAGCTCGTGGTCAACGACACCAAGGTGATCGCGGCGCAATTGAAGGGCCGCCGCATCGGCCGCGAGACCGAACCGAAGATCGAGGCGACGCTGATCAAGCGGCTCGACGGTTCGCGCTGGCAGGCGCTGGTGAAGCCGGCGAAGAAATTGGCGGAAGGCGACACTGTCCGCTTCGGCAATGAGGGCAGGGTCTGCCTGCTTGGACATCTCGATGCGCAGGTCGAAGCCAAGGGGCAGGAAGGCGAGGTGACGCTGTCATTCTCCTTCCACGGGCCCGCGCTCGACCAGGCCATCGCCGATCTCGGTAGACCGCCGCTACCGCCTTACATCGCCTCGAAGCGCACGCCAGACGATCAGGACGCCGCCGACTACCAGACCATGTTCGCGGCCAATGAGGGCGCGGTCGCAGCCCCGACCGCGGGCCTGCATTTCACGCCGGCGCTGGAAGCTGCACTACGTGGCCACGGGGTCGATATTGTCAGACTGACCCTGCATGTCGGGGCAGGGACATTCCTGCCGGTGAAGGTGGACGACACCTCCGAGCACAGGATGCATTCCGAATGGGGCTGCGTCTCCGCAGAGACCGCCGCAGCGCTGAACGCGGCGCGCGCCAAAGGCGGGCGCATCATCGCGGTCGGCACGACCTCATTGCGACTGCTCGAAAGCGCTGCGAGGGAGGATGGCACGATCCAGCCATTCACCGGCGACACCGCGATCTTCATCACGCCCGGCCACCGCTTTCGCGCAGTCGATATCCTGCTGACCAATTTCCATCTGCCACGCTCGACCCTGTTCATGCTGGTGTCGGCCTTCTCCGGCCTCGAGACGATGAAGCAGGCCTATGCGCATGCCATCGCTGCGGGCTATCGCTTCTATTCGTATGGCGATGCGTGCCTGCTGTTTCGCGCGCACGAGGGACGCGAGTTTCTGTAGATTGTGTAGCGTCGGATGCGCAGGAGCTTTATGCGTTCGCGCTGCCAGTTGATGTGCCCTCGCCCCTTGTGGGAGAGGGCTGCTCCGCTGCTTCCCATTAGACTCATTCGGGTGAGGGGTTGTCTCCGCGAGCATCGTCGCCCGTGGCGACAACCCCTCATCCGGCGCTTCGCGCCACCTTCTCCCACAAGGGGAGAAGGGAAGGGCCGATAGACCGAGCGTCAACGGCTCTTGCGGCGGGGCGGTTCGAGGATCACCTGCTTCAGATCCAGTCCGCTGACGATGATGACCACGAAGCTCAGCTTGCCGCGTTCGCGTGTCAGGCCTCCGCTGATCGCCTTGCCCGAGGCGGCCCGTTCCGCCACCCGCACCGCATCCGACAACTGCTGGTCAACACCCGACAGCGAAGCGATGTTGGTGCGGTCCTCCGCGTTGAGTTCTTTCAGGGACGACACCAGCCGATCCGTCGAGATCTCGCCGGTGGCAGCATCGATGGCATGTTCCCAGAGCTGGCCGTCATGAAACGTCCTGACCCGGTACACCGGCGCACCTGATCCCCCATCGAAGCTGACATCGGAGGTCCTCGCGCCGGCGTGCGCCCGCTCGGCGATCTCGATGGCCCGGCTGAGCGACACCTGGGCGGTCCGGAACAGCTCAATTTGATGGGCGACCGCCTTGTCGTCAGACTCCGTTGCCTGCTCCTGGCCGGAGGAAGCCTCAGGAGCAGAAGGTGCGGCGACAGTGAAGGAGGGCGCGGATGCGAGCAGCGTCAGCAGACCGATCACGAGCAGGTGCCGTGTCGTTCTGGACTCTGTGCCCGTGGCGAGCGTGCGCGGATTCACCATCGATCCTCCTCCGTGGCGCGAAGCATCTGTTTCGCAGCCATGCGTCTCCCATCATTTGGGACTTCGATCCGGCATTTTTGAGTTCCGAACCGAGATCACATCGCGGCATTTTTCGCTCAGCCGCCGCCTATTTGCGTGAAGGCACGAAACAATCTCTTCGGTGTTCGGAATGGAACCGGAGCAGAATCGAAAGACATCGGGCGTGCAGGCCTCGCGCTGTTCCGGCGTTCCCCGACCTTCTGCATCGGCTCGCGATGCGCATGACAGCGCCGTGATCGCAAGACCGACGGCCATGAGCTGGACGCTTCTTTGCAACAGGGCGGGGGCCAATGAGAGGATCCTTGCTGGTCCGGACGACTATCGCGCGTTGCGTTCGTGCGCCGAAAGGACACGGCCGACCCGTGTCCGGGTCGGCCGTCCGAACAGCGCAAGCCGGCTTGGGGGCCAGGAAGACACAGGTTGCGCCGATCGAAGTCTGCGACGGCGTGAGCACTGGGCGAGTCCGGTGCGGCGGACACGTCGGCTCACTTAACGAAACCGTACGGTATCGTTTAGTTATCGTCAACAGCTCTCGGGTGCCGGGGAGCCACGCAAATCGCGGGGCTGCCCGCGGCGTCGGGCATGGCTTGTCGAGATGTCAGCGGGGCGGGCGGGTGCGTGCGCCGGATTTCTGCGGCCGACCGCCAGGTCCGCCGATGCCGGTCATCAAGAGGCGCAAGGAAGCCCGCAAGCGTTTTTCCTCAGCCTTCCGGTCAATTGGAATGCCGTTGGTCGCTTGCCGGAAGGTGTGGCCGACGGTGATGTTGAGGTAGACCTCGGCGGCGATCGTCGTGTCCTCGATTTGGACCGCTCGCTCGGCGACCAGACGATCAAACAGACGGGTCATCGTCGAAACGGCTTTCAAGTAGCCTTCTTCCTCGGCGAGCCTTGCGAGCTCGGGAAAATTGGTTGCCTGCGCCGCCACAATGCGGCCCAGAGCCCCCGGCTCAGGCCCGCTGATCAAATCGAGCATCTGCCGCGCGAGATCGAGGAGAACTTGCTCGACGGAAACGCCGGAAACATCGCTGCACTGCATTTCCGCCGCTGTCGAGAGCGGAGAGAGCCAGCGCGCAATCTCGCGCCGCAGCACGGCCTCGAACAGGCCGCGCTTGTCGCGATAGCGGGCGTAGACGGTGGGCTTGCTGACCCGCGCCGTTTCAGCGACGGCGTCGATCGACGTCGCCTCGAAGCCGCGCTCCAGAAAAAGCCGGGTGGCAACCTCGATCAGCCGCAGGTCGCGCTGGATGGCGGCGCTTTTTGTCGGGCGGCCGCCGCGGGATTTCGCAGCGCTCTGCCGTGCCGCCCGTGCCATTAACCTCGTCAGTGGTTCCGTCCTCTCGGCGCTAATGTACCTCAGCTCTATATCGCGCCTCCGTGCAGCCGTCATCGCCAATCTGCTGGCGACGCCGGCCTCATGCCATCACGCGCTCGGGCAACAGCTCCGCGATCTGGACCGCGTTCAGCGCTGCGCCCTTCAGGAGCTGGTCGGCCGCCACGAAGATCGAGATCGAATGGCCGCTCGGGTCGCTCAGATCCTTGCGGATGCGGCCAACCAGCACGTCGTCCTGGCCGGAGGCATCGATCGGCATCGGGAAGTAATTTGCGGCGCGATCGTCCACGATCCGCACGCCGGGCGCGGCGGCAAGCAGCGCGCGCACCTGGTCCTCGCTGATCGGCTTCTCGCATTCGAAGGTGATGGCCTCGCAGTGCGCGCGCAGCACAGGGACGCGGACGCAGGTGACGCCGACTGCGATGCGGTCGTCCTCGAAGATCTTGCGGGTCTCCTTGATGACCTTGGTTTCCTCGTCGTTGTAGCCGGTCTCGGGATCGACGGCGGTGTTGTGGTTGAACAGGTTGAATGCGTAAGGATGCGGCATCACCTTCGGCGTATAGACCTGTCCGTTCAGATTGGCGCGGGTCGATTCCACCAGCTCCTCCATGGCAGCGGCGCCGGCGCCGCTCGCGGCTTGATAGGTCGAGATGATCACGCGCTTGATCCGGTTCTTCTGATGGATCGGCCACAGCGGCACGAGCGCGGTGATCGCGGCGCAGTTCGGGACGGCGATGATGCCCTTGTGCTCGCGGATGCGGGACGCGTTGATCTCGGGGATCACGAGCGGCACGTTCGGGTCCATCCGGAACGCCGAGGAATTGTCGACGACAATGGCACCGGCCTTCACCGCGATCGGCGCGAACTTCTTCGAGACGCCGCTGCCGGCCGAGAACAGGGCGATGTCGACGCCCTCGAAGGAGCGCTCGTTGAGCTCCTCGATGACGACCTTTTGGCCGCGGAAGTCGATGGCCTTGCCCGCCGAACGGCTGCTCGCCAGCGGCTTCAGCTTGCGCACGGGGAAGCCGCGCCGGTCCATGGTGGCGATGAACTCGGCACCGACGGCGCCGGTCACGCCGGCAATGGCAACTACGGGATCGTTCTTCACGGAAGTCTCCATCTTATTTGAGCATGATCTTTTCGGAAAACCGGTGCCCACTTTTCCGGATCATGCTGTAGGGCAATAAAAAAAGCCCCGGACCTTCATCAGGCGGGGCTTCGGTTTGAGACGATGCGGTCGGTCCGACTACACGCGCACGCCTCCCAAGGCCCCGGAGAGCTTTTTGGTCGTGGTGGTGCGTTTGGTCGCGGTCATCATGGTGTTGGAACTTATGCGGGAGAGTTTTTGCGCCGTCAACGGCTTTGCGGCAGAAAAACGACGTCGGCGCGGTTGAACGAGCCACGCTGGCGCGCCATAAGCGGCCGCATGAGCCTTCCCAATCATTTCGAATTGCTCGCAACTGACGGCAATGCCCGTACTGGCCGGCTGACCACGCCGCATGGCGTGGTGCGCACGCCGGCATTCATGCCGGTCGGCACGGCCGGCGCGATGAAGGGCATGCACTGGCGCGAGGTGCGCGACGCCGGCGCCGACATCGTGCTCGGCAACACCTATCATTTGATGCTGCGGCCGGGTGCCGAGCGCATCGCAGCCCTCGGCGGGCTGCAGACGTTCACCGGCTGGAACGGGCCGATGCTGACGGACTCCGGCGGCTTCCAGGTGATGTCGCTGTCGGAGCTGCGCAAGGTCAGCGAGAACGCGGTGACCTTCCGCTCGCATATCGATGGCGCCAAGGTCGAGCTGTCGCCGGAGCGCTCGATCGAGGTGCAGCGATTGCTTGGCTCCGACATCGCGATGCAGATGGATGAATGCGTGCGGTTGCCGGCGGAGCGCGACGATATCGAGCGCGCGATGCGGCTGTCGCTGCGCTGGGCCGAGCGCAGCAAGCGCGCCTTCGAGACTGCACCCGCCGGCTACATGCTGTTCGGCATCGTGCAGGGCGGCGATCTCCCCGAGCTGCGCCGGCAAAGCGCCGAGGCGCTGGTCGAGATCGGTTTTCATGGTTACGCGATCGGCGGGCTCGCGGTCGGCGAGCCGCAGGCCGTTATGCTGGCGATGATCGAGGAGACTGCGCCGGCGCTGTCAGCGGATCGTCCGCGCTATCTGATGGGCGTCGGCACGCCCGAGGACATCCTCGAAGCGGTGGCGCGCGGCATCGACATGTTCGACTGCGTGATGCCGACGAGGAACGGACGTCATGGCGTGGCGTTCACCCGGTTCGGGCCGGTGAACCTGCGCAACGCACGACACGCCGACGATCCGCGTCCGCTGGACGAAGAGAGCGCGTGGCCTTCCGCGCGCAGCTATTCGCGCGCCTATCTGCATCACCTCGTGAAATCGGGTGAGACGCTCGGTGCGATGCTGCTATCGGAAATCAACATCGCCTATTACCAGCAGCTCATGCAGGACATACGCGCCGCGATCGCGGGCGGAAGTTTTGAGGACTTCCAAAACCAAACGCGCGCCGATTGGGCGCGCGGTGACATCGCCGCCAGATAGGGCTTAGTTGCAGACGAAGCGCTTGACCGCGTGCTTGGTCACGAAACCGTAACCGCAGGTGTCGCAGGTCCAGAGATAGCTGATGATGCTGTCGTACAGATAGGCAGACGCTTCCGCAGCTATCATGGTGTCTGCGCACACCGGGCAGGTCGGCAGATCGCAGCCGCGCGGATTCGGACGAACCGCAATGGTCGACGGGATTTCAGCGATTGCTGTCATCGTGACCTCCTGGCGATCTGTGGGGAGCTTAACTTGGAGGTAACTTATACACCGATTTATTTGACGTTGTCGCAACACAAATGCGTTGGTTTATCGCTATTTAGAAACATTTCGCTGTTGCGATGCAGCGATTTGTTAATCGATCGTTTCCCTTCTTGCGCTGCGGTGGGCCCTGTTCCTAACTAACGAGAACCGCGATTTTCGCGGCACATTTTGCACAGGAGCCCCGTGATGGATGCGCCTTCAACTACGCGTGCAGTGCAACGGCCGGGACGAGGGCTGGTCTATGACTCCATTGTGGACGCGATCGGCAACACGCCGATCGTCCGCCTGCGCCGGTTGCCGCAGGCGCATGGCGCGCACGCGACGATCCTCGCCAAGCTGGAATATTTCAATCCGGCGGCGAGCGTGAAGGATCGCATCGGCGCGGCGATGATCATCGCGATGGAGAAGGCCGGCATCATCAATGCCGACACCGTGCTGATCGAGCCGACCTCGGGCAATACAGGCATCGCGCTGGCGTTCGTCGCGGCCTCGCGCGGCTATCGGCTGAAATTGGTGATGCCGGAATCGATGTCGATCGAGCGCCGCAAGATGCTGGCGTTTCTTGGCGCCGAGCTCGTGCTGACGCCGGCAGCGCAGGGCATGAAAGGCTCGATCGCGGCCGCCGAAGAGCTGGTGCGCACGACGCCGAATGCGGTGATGCCGCAGCAGTTCAAGAACCTCGCCAATCCGGAGATCCATCGCCGCACCACCGCCGAGGAGATCTGGAACGATACCGGCGGGAACATCGACTACTTCGTTGCGGGAGTCGGCACCGGCGGGACCATCACCGGCGTCGGGCAGGTCCTGAAGCCGCGCAAGCCCTCGCTGCGCATCGTCGCTGTCGAGCCCGAAGAAAGCCCGGTGCTGTCAGGCGGCCAGCATTCGCCGCACAAGATCCAGGGCATCGGCGCCGGTTTCATTCCTGACATCCTCGATCGCTCCGTGATCGACGAGATCGTCAAGGTCAACAGCACCACCGCGATCGAGATGTCGCGCGCGCTCGCGCGCAACGAGGGCATTCCCGGCGGCATCTCCTCGGGTGCGGCGATCGCCGCGGCGCTTGAGATCGGCAAGCGGCCGGAAGCTGCGGGAAAGACCATCCTGGCCGTGGTGCCGTCGTTCGCCGAGCGCTATCTGTCGACGGCGCTGTTTGAGGGGATTTAGCAATGGCCGATCAACCGAGGCGACCGCGCACGCTGAACGACGCCCGCAGCGAGGCGGAAGCGGCGTTCAAGCGCGCCACCGCGAAGGTGGCCGAAGCGCCGCCCAAGAAGAATGCCGCTCCCGGCGTGCGCGAGCAAGTTACGCTGCGCATCGACCAGGACGTGCTGGAGTGGTTCCAGGAGGGCGGCCCGGGCTGGCAGGACCGCATCAACGAGGCGCTGCGCAAGGCGGCGGGGAAGTAGCTCCGACGAGGAGCCGCCAGAAACTGAAAAGCCCGGCGTGAGCCGGGCTTTTCGTTGAACGTTTCAAGGGCGTTAGCGACGGAACGCGCCGCCCAGCATGCCACCCACGACGCCGCCGACGAAGGCGGCTCCCGGATCGATGCCACCGCCGTGATGGCGGGGGGGAGGGGGAGCGCTGCTGCCACCACCTCCGCCGCCACCGCTGCTGGCGCGACGGCGCGGACGCTCTTCATCGCTCGAGTTCGTCGACGTGGTCGCCACGACCTCGGTCAGCAGCGCCTTGTGCTGCAGCCTATTGAGGTAGCCGCTCTTCGGATAGCCGCGCGCGGCCTGCCAGCGCGTGATCACGGCGCGGGTGGGCTCGTCGAATTTTCCGGTGGCTTTGACATCGAAGCCGAGCCCGTCGAGGCGGCGCTGCACGTCGCGGCGCTGGCCCTTGTCGAGGCCGATCTGGTCCTCGGTGACCTGGCTTGCTTCCTCGGTGAAGGTCGCGGGATCGATGCCGGCAGTAAGGTTACGCGTCTGCGTGCTCGGAGCCGCGGCGCTCTCAAGCGCGGCGATGCGGGCGAGCGCGAGCGAACGGAACTGCCCGTTCGGATAGCTCGAGAGATAGGCGTTGAACTCTTCGGTCTTGTTGGAGTCCTTGATCGAACGCCAGAACTCGAGCTCGACGTCCGAGCTCGGCGCGGCCGCAACCGCAGTCGATGCCGCAGGCGTGCCCGCCGCGGTGGCCGGGTTGTTCGCCGGCGCGCCGTTGAGATAGACCGAGCCGATCAGGTTGGTGTGGCCCCAGGGCAACTGGCCCTTGCTGGTCTCCTCGTTGACCTGGGCGCGGACCTTGGTCATCGCCTGCTGGATCTCAACGCCGGGCTGGGTGATGTTGGCGATCAGCGCGCGCGTGAACGGGCTGTTGGCGCCTTCCTGGCCGTCGAGCGCGGTCTGGCCCGGGCCGGTTGCGAACGCGATCAGCGTGCCTTCGCCGGATTTCATTTCGGCAAGGCCGGTCTGCACGTTGACGCTGCGGGTCGCCGAGTTCGACTTGATCTTGGCGGCGAACGGATTGTCGCGGCAGGCATCGAGGAACACCAGCTTGACCTTGGCGTCGCTCATGGTCTGGTCGAGCGTGAGGTCGATGTTGATCGCAGAGCCGAGCTTGACGTCCATCTCCGACTTGATGTCGGCATCGACCGGCAGAAGATAGTTGGTGCCACTGATCGCGATGCCGTGGCCGGCATAGTAGAACACCGCGATGTCAGCTCCCTGCGCCTTCTTGCCGAAGTCGAGCAGCTTCTCGGTCATCTTGTCGCGGGTGAGGTTGGTGCCCTCGACCACTTCGAAGCCGACATTGCGCAATGCGCTGGCCATCGACTTGGCGTCCATGGTCGGATTGGGCAGCGGCGTCACGTTCTTGTAGGCGCCGTTGCCGACGACGAAGGCGACGCGTCTGTCGGCTCGGGCGGCAGTTGCGGTCAGCGCCACGCAGATCAGCGAGGCGAGGAGGGTAAGGGTGCGCATTGAAATCCCCCAGCAGAATCGAAAAGGCTTTGCTCTATCGCATTGTGTCAGACTACACGATAACACCACCGTTCGCGCAGCATAAAAATACCGCTGCGGTCGACGAGAGAATCGCGTTGCCATAAGGCATGCCATGAAACGCGCGGCGGCTACGTGATCTACGTCACAACCGCGTTGATCGTCAGGTCCCTGCGCGGGCGTGAGCCGGCGCGCTCGGTTTCAAGTTCAAGAGATTGCCAGTCAGGATCAGCGCTGCACCGAGCACGGTGAACAGGTCGAGCTGCTCCGAATAGATCAGCCAGCCCGCGGTCGCGGTCAGTGGCACCCGGAGGAAGTCCATCGGAATCACAACTGTCGCATCCGCGTAGAGCATCGCGCGTGCCATGCAATAGTGTGAGAAAGTGCCGCAGAAGGCGATCAGCACGACCCAAGCCCAGACATGCGCTGGCGGCCATATCCAGACATAAAGCGACGGCAACAGGCCTGCGGCCGACTGCACGACCAGCATCCAGAAGATGATCGCCAGCGTCTGCTCAGTGCGGGTCAGCGACTTCACCATCGCAACCGAAATGCCAAAACCTACGGCTGCAGCGAGCGCGATCAATTGACCCGGATTGACCTCGCCCGCTGCGGGGCGGACGATGATGATCACGCCGATCAGGCCGAGCACGATCGCCGCGACCTTCCACACCGTCATGCGCTCGCCGAGAAAGGCCGCCGCGAGGATCGCCGTCCAGATCGGCATCGTGAATTCGATTGCCACCACCTGGCCGATCGGGATCAGCGTCAGCGCGAAGAACCAGCCGAGCTGCGCGCCGTAATGGATCAGATTGCGCGCGATGTGCATGTGCACGCGCGCGGTCTTCAGGATCGAAAATCCGCCACTCGCGTGGATCAGCGGATACAGCATGAAGAAGCCGAGGATCGAGCGCGCTTCCATGAGCTGAAACACGTTTATGTCCCGCATGGCTTCGCGGCCGGCAATCGCGATCACCAGCATCAGCGTGAGCCAGCCCGCCATCCACAGCGCGGCCTTGATCTTGGAAGGGGTGCGGTCCATCGGCGATGCGGAGAAGGAGGGGGACGGGCGGGAACATCGGTATCGGCGAGGCCCACGCGATTTGCAACTCGCAATTCCGAGAAGGCAGCGATGCAGGCCCTCAGCTTTGCCGTGATGGCCCCTTAGGTGCTAATCATCGTCCCGCTTCTGGGAGGATGAATTCATGCATGTCTTGCAACCGGCCGAATGGTCGAAACCCCGCGGCTTCTCGCACGGCGTCAGCTTCGACGCATCAGGCAAATGGATCGTGCTGGCGGGCCAGACCGGCGGCGATGAGAAGGGCGATTACGCGCCGGACATGGCAGCGCAGGTCGCCACTGCACTGAAGCGGATCATCAAGCTCTTGAGTGAAGCCGGCGCCGGGCCTGAGCACATCGTGCGCCTGACCTGGTATCTGACCAATCGTGCTGAATACGAGGCCGCGGGCGCCGGAATCGGCGCGGCCTGGAAGGAGACGCTGGGGCGCAATTTCCCGCCGTCCACTCTGCTTTATATCGACGGCCTGGTCGATCAACGCGCCAAGGTCGAGATCGAAGTCACCGCCTTCGTTCCCGCGGCATAGGTGCCGCTGATGGCAAACCGTAAGACGTCGGCAGATTTCGTGACCGGCTTCGCCACCGGCTGGCCCGAACATCAGCCCGACATCATGGTGCTGTCGCTGACGACGCACAAAGGCGTGCAGGATTTTGCGTTCAACAAGGAGCAGGCTCTGCTGATCGCCAAGACCATCAAGGACACCGCCGAGCGGCTGGCGAAGCCGAAGACGAGCTGAACGGGTTTCCTGAATTATCGCCCGCTTCCGCGGGAGAGCCGCGTGCGCGAGCTATCTCGATAGCGAGATGTCCGCTTCGCGGAACCCGTTATCGGCCCTGATGCTGACAGATTGCTTGTTGCCGCTCGTCCGCATGCTGAGGTTCGCATTGAACCCGCCGGCATTAACGGCAACCTGGAAATTACCGCCGCCGCCGCGGCCCTGCAGGCTCCCGCTGATCCCGCGGCTACCCTCGGTCCAGTTACCGGAGATCGCGCTACCCTGGGCGACGACATCGGCTTGCAGGTTGAACTTGTAGGCATCGCTGGCGCAGGTCAGCGACATCGCCATGTTGACGCCGCCGACGCGGTAGGTCGCGCGGCAGCGGATGCGCTCCCTGGAGCCGTCGTCCAAGGTTACGCTGCCACCGCCAGACCAAGTGCCGGCCATCCCGGTAAACGGGCCGGACTGAGCATGGCCGGGGGAGACCAAAAACGTTGCCGCAGCAAATGCCGCCGCGACAGTCAGCCGCCGTGCGGAGGGGAACAGCTTCGAGGTCCGGTGGATCTTACTGACGGGAAGCTTCCCATCGACCGCTGCACGGTACGCCTGCTGATGCCCCATTCCACTTCCCCGATCCGGAGTTGCCACTGAGCTGTCCGTTGGCATATGCACCATTGATCGAGACTCGCACAAGGCCCTCACGGCCGACCCTGCCCGAGATGCCAGCGCCCGGCGCGGAGATTTGACCGTCCGTGACCGTAACCGTGGAAGAGGTCGAAGGCTCGCAGGTTCCAGTTTTGGTGACCACGGTGACCTGCCAGAGGCCGTCATAGGGCTGCTGGGCCGAAACAGGGGCAGAAATCAGGGCAGCAGAACCGAGAAAGGACGCAAACAAGAGCGCGCGAATGCGGTCAGGACGCATGGATCAGATTTCCTTGAAATGTGTGTGATCAGTCCGGCTTATCCGGACACAATGTGTTCAAAATGGGCCGTCCTGTGGAAGGCAAAAAGTTCCTGCGAGATCAAACACATCATGGTGAACTTGCATGGTGAATCCGCAGCGTGAATCCGCACATCGAAAGACAGGCGCGTTCGATTGTTGCGGCAGACTTTGGGCGTTCAGTGCCTGGCGTCAGGGAGACTGGGTGCCTTGGTCGCGAATTGCTCATCCTGCGGCTTGGCAGGAAGGCTGCCATGAGCTCTGGCATGGTCGATCACCTCGGCGAGCAGCCGGAGCCCCAGCGGCGCCAGCGCCCGCTCCCAGAGCTCGCGCGCGGTTTCGCCTTTCTTGACGAACACCCAGTCCTGCGCCGCGATGGCGCCGGCATCCATGCGATCGGCGAGATGATAGATGCTGCCGCCCGCGATCGGATCGCCTTCCTTGATGGTCCATTCCACGGCAGCCATGCCGCGATGTCGGGGCAGTAGCGAGGGATGGTAGCCGATCCCGCCGAGTTTCGCGGCGGCCAGCGCTTCCTTGCTGACCCGGGCGTGGCTGTGGGCCGTTACGATCAGATCGGTGCTGGGGGCGATCTCGGAGGCTACAACGAGCTTCGGATTGGCCTGCACCACCACATCGATCCCTGTGGCCCGCGCAGCCGCCGCCAGCCGGTCTTCGCCATCGTGCACCACGACCCTGACGACATCGACTTCGCGTTGGCGCAGCATATTCAAGGTCGCCACGCCGAAATGGCGGGAACCGACGAGGGTAATCCGCATATCTGTGTTCCGTACCTGATCTTGCCGTTATGCCGATAGCACAGGGCGGCCGACGATCCCGCGCCGGGAATGGACAAGTTCCTGGTTATCAACAGAACGGCGCTGCAGCGAGCCGGTCTGGCGCATGGGACGGGTGCGCAACAGCCGTCACGGCAGGGCCGGGAACCGGTGGGTTTCCAGGCCATAAGAGATAGGTCACGGCTCTTCCACGCGGCTGACCAAGGCCTTGTCGATCCTCCGGCCGTCGAGATCGACGATCTCGAACTGCCAGCCATGGGCCGTGACCTTTTCGCCGACATTGGGGATCGCGCCGAATTCCTGTAGCAGGAAGCCCGCAAAGGTCTGGTAGGGCCGCGGCGAGGGAAGGGTGATGCCGAGCAGGTCGGCAAATTCGAGCGCCGGCATCCAGCCCGAGATCAGGTAGGAGCCGTCATCGCGCCTGACGTAAGCGGGTTCCGCCGGCCCCTCCTCGGTGTGGAACGCGCCGACGATCGCTTCCAGAATGTCGGCGCTCGTCACCACGCCCTGGAAGGTGCCGTATTCATCGTGCACCAGGCCGATATGGACGGCAGAATCGCGCAGGATCGCGACCACGTCGCGTGCATCGACGGTCTCCGGAATCACCGGCGCCTGACGGACGAGCGAGCGGATGTCCGGCGTTCCGCCGGACAGATAAGCATCAAGCAGATCCTTGGCTTGAACGATGCCAAGTGCAACGTCGCCATTGTCGTCGAATACGACCACGCGAGAGTGGTTGGTCTTGAGCAGCGTTGCATGAATCTCGGAAGGGGGATCGGTGAGGTCGATCGAACTGACTTCGTGGCGCGGTGTCATCACCGCGCCGACCGGAAGATCGCCGAGCCGCATTACGCCCGCGATCATCTCTTTTTCGCCGGGCTCGAGCACGCCGGCGTTTTCGGCTTCGACCACCAGCGTCCTGATTTCTTCCTCGCTGACTTTCTCTTCGGCTTCGCCACGATGGCCGAGCAGCCAGAGCAGCGCCTTGCCGGAGCGGTCGAGCAGCCAAACCAGCGGCAGCGAGATCCTCGCCATCCACACCATGGCCGGCGCGACCCTGACCGCAATCGCTTCCGGATCGCGCAGCGCGATCTGCTTAGGCACGAGCTCGCCGACGATCAGCGAGGCATAGGTGATGACGGTGACGACAAAACCGACGCCGATGGCATCGGCGAGCGCTGGGGAGACACTGAATCCGAGCAGCCATTGCGAGACCCGCTGCCCAAGCGTTGCTCCGGAAAAAGCGCCCGAGAGCACCCCGATCAGGGTAATGCCGATCTGCACGGTGGAAAGGAATTTGCCCGGGTCGGATGAAAGCGCCAGCGCTTGCCGCGAGCCGCTCACGCCTTTTTCGACCAATCCCGCCAGCCTTGCTGGCCGGGAGGAGACGATCGCCAGTTCCGACATCGCAAGCAGGCCATTGACGACGATCAGGACAAAAACGATCGCAAGTTCCAGATAAAGCACGATTAAACCTTCTTTAACGCTCGGCCGCGACAGCACCGAACATATAGGAAACGCAACCCGTTTGGCTGCGGCTTGCCGACCGCCGTCGGGAACAGCCGCGCCGCGCGAAGGTGTTAACACAGGTTCGGCTCGGTGTGAGGGGCGTCACATCGTGAAGCCGGGGAGCGGCGGTACAAACTCGGCCACCGCAATAGCTGGCGATAGAGCGACGCAGGTGGATGCTCCAGGCCTGACGGCCTGGCGCATGTTCGGTTCTGATCGAATCAGAAGTCTAGCGCCAAGCGAGAATCCGCATCTCTGGTCTTGCGAAGCTGCGCTCCGGCTGCCCGCTCTGCTTCGGCTGGGGCGCGGCAACGCGCTCGAGACGCGCGCGCAGATCGGCGTTGTATTGCTTCATCTGGTTGCGCAGTTCGCGCCGGCCGAAAGCGGTCAGCGAGGGATCAGCGAGTTGCAGCCAAGCGGCGCGAAGCCATTCCTGCAACGCGCGGATGTCTTGATCCAAGATCTCTGGTTGGGTCATGCCGCCAAACCGTGTGAGAATCGATCAAGACGCGAGTAGGTCTGATTCGTCAGAGAATACCTAGGACAAAATAGCGTCCGGGTTGCATTTCGAACGGCTGATCAGTGCCATCCTCATTCGACCTCATCCGGATTCGAGCGCAGCATGTCCATTGCGACCCAGATGCCGGCAAGCACCGCGGCGATCATCGCGACGTGCCGAATCTGCGTGGTGGAAAAGCCGAGATCCTCGTGAGCGACATATTCCAGTATGATTGCCGCGTACCCCGCGACAACGACGGCGGCGATGATCGTGGGCAGGTCGAACTTGTTTTCCATGGCGGCACCGCGGTCCTACGGCGCCCTGTTTAGCGCGCCGAAACGCCGACCGCTGTGACGTGGTTCACGTCAGCTATTCAAACCGTGCCGCCGTCTCGTGTCGGCCCTGGACGGGTAGAGAAAGATGACTTGGGCCTCGGGGAGTTGGAGCGGGACGTGCGGCGACGTGCTGACCACGCGCTGACTTCCGTCGGTCTCGGTGTAGCTCCTCAGAGTCTCCAGCAACAGGAAGAATTTTTCGGCAAGCACGGCAGCCTCCATCAGTGCTTTCTAATCTGTGCGAGGCGCGCCGCTAGCAATTCAATCAATTAAACGAGAGGTTGCAGGCGCAAACCGCTGCTGCAGCGCAATCGCAGGTGCCGGTGACGAAGCCAGACAGAGCTTGCTGGACCGTTCTGTCATGCTGCGCCGATCGCAAATGCTCGACGTCCCGTAGTCGCCCGGATGGATCGCGCCTCAGATTTTGCGTATGACACGATCGTTCCACCAGACATCATCGCGCTGATGGGGCGGGGGATGATGCGACGAGGCTCGGTCTCTAGGTTGACCGGGCCTCGTCCTTTTTGTTTTCGGCGGTTCACGAATATCGGCACGCCGGGCGCGTCGACCTCGCTCTAACAAGCATTCTCCTGAGCCCGCTTTTTCAACTCGCGATCGATCAGCGTTTGCGTCCGGCGTATCGCGAGCGCCTCCAACGGCGTTCGCATCAGGCCGGTTCTCGCTTGATCGCCGATCCAGAATACCCAGCGCCAGACGTGGCGCTGCCTGGTTTTCTCGACGGTGAATTCAATCCCTTGGTGCTGCATGGCCAGCGGCTATGATGAATCTCTGCGCCCCTCATCGTGGACTTGCCTCACCAGAGTCGAATGGTCTGCTGATATTGTCGTGATATCGCGATGTGTCTGCATCGTTCGGTACGAAGAAATCCAGCGCGTTCAATCTTAGCTTCTCAAAAAGTTGGGCCCCGGCTTGCTCGGGGGACAATCGCCGGGGCCCTTGGGAAGGTGGATCATGTCGTCCCAATCGACGGGACGATAACCTGGGAGGCTGCCAGGCGTTCCGAATCTTCCTAAGAATGATGCCGAACTATCCCGATTTACGTGAAGGTGATCGAGGAACGACGCCGGTTCGGACCCGTTGGAAATATCCAGTCTCGGAGTCGAAGATGCCAGAAGAGAATGATCTTGAAGGGCCGCAGGACCAAGGCGCCGAACGCAAGAGCGAAGTGATGGGCGATCCACGCGTTGGCTCGACGCGCATGAGAGCAACATGAGCCGCGCTTTTGTCAGGGAAGGCGAGGGTAAGCTCGACGATCTGCCCGATCGGCCGATTTCGGACGCGCGAAACGATGTCACCAGGGAAGGCCTTGCCCAGATCGAGGCCGCAGTCGCGGCCGCGCAAGAAGCGTTGGTGGCGGCACAGGCGGAGGGCGACCGCTCGGCGATCGCGAGCGCCTCACGTGACTTGCGTTATTGGAGCGCGAGGCGCGCTTCCGCCAATGTGGTGGCAGAGCCCGAGGACGACGGCCAGGTTCGGTTCGGACATGCCGTTACAATCCTCCGCGATGACGGTCGACAACAGACCTTTCGGATCGTCGGCGAGGACGAGGCGGATCCTGCTCACGGCACCGTCTCGCACGCCTCACCATTGGCGCGAGCGCTGTTTGGCAGGAGGGTGGGAGACGTTGTCCGCGTTGGCAGCGGTGAGGCGGAAATCCTCAACGTCTCCCGTATGAATGCGCTTGGCGAGGCGTGACCGCTCGTGCCGCGAGCGCTTGGGTCTCAAACTACATCACATCGGCAAAAACGTCGTCGATCACGGCAAGAGACACCGGGATCACAGCCAGTTCGTCCTGCTCCGAAGGACCTGACGTTCCCTTGATGTCCTGGACCACTCGGCTCTTGAAGTTGCGGAGCCACTGCATCGGCTCCTCGCCACTCTGCAGTGCTTGCTCGGCCAATATGTGGCGCATGAGAACAAGCATCGCATGCTGGTAACCGACAAAATCACTATCCATAGCGCTTCCTCGAAATGAGCTGGGCAATTCCTCACGGGCCCATCTTATACTTTTTCTTCGGGCCGATCCGCTTGATGAAAAACAAAACCCCCACCGACCGGGAGGAAGGCGGGGGCTCTTGCGGGTGGATGGCACGAGGCCAGGTGAAACCCTAGGTGTCGCCCCAAGGACCCACATTTCTGAGAAAAGCCCCGAGATACGGTTCCGGCAAGGCGATTTTGTAGGCAGCCATCCGACCCACGTCAGTCGGGCTCTTCGCCGGAGCCGCTGGAGCCGGCTTCATCGAGCAGATTCAACGCGGTGTCGATCTGCTCGAGCAGCCGTTCGATCTCGGCGCGTTCGTTCGCCCCGGGATTCTCCTGCAGCCGCTCGAGCAATTGCTGCTTTTGCGCGAGGAGCTTTGCCGCGGTCCTCATTCGCATCTCCTGGCGCAGTCGCCGTGGTGTCAGAGGTCTCGCTGATTGGCTGCGCGCTATCGATTTCTTCCGCCCGATCCAGAACCCTGGCTGCCGGTTCCATTGCTGGATCCTGTCGTCTGGCTCTGATCAGACTGACCGGGAACGCGCGCGCCCTGCTTCTCCTGGCCGGCCACATAGCCTGACTCGCCGGAGTTGCGGGTCTTGACGCCCTTGTTGGCGTCGTCCTGCATCTGTTGCTTGCCGGGTGTCATCTGCTGCGCCGCTGCCGGCAGCGCGATCGCGCTTCCCAGGGCGATGAGCATTGCGATAGTTGAGGTCCGCATGCGCGCTCCTCCCATGTTGGCTCCTTGCAAAAACGCGCAAGGCGGCAAACGTTTCCGGAGGCGCTGGAATTTAGGCCGGTGCGCTCGGCGAGGGCTATCACGGTACGGCAGCAGCGCTGTGAGACATCGCCCGCTCAAGATTGCTAGAGCGGGAATGCATCCAGACGAAATCAGGTTCGCGCTAGCCGGTCCGATAAGCGTCGAGCGCGTGCGCGAGGAAGATACCCACGCTCACCAGCGCGAGGATTGCTGCAGAGGTCTCGATCATTGCTGCACCTCCTGTTGTGCCAGGGAGGCGAGATATGTGCTGCACGATTGTTCCCAGAACAGGTCCAATATGAACTGCATGTTTGCCATCCCTGTTTTCCTTTTGAAACGTAGATAGCTCGCACTTTGTTTCAGGACGTTTTCGTCATTGGTGGAAAATGGTTTCGTGCGATGCAAACGGTCCGGCGCCTGACACAGTCCGCCACGCGAGCGACAAGATCAGGCCACAATCCACGGAGAGCTCGGCCGCGGCGGCGAAGGCATGCAGCGCGTCCGGATCAAGCGCCGGACATCCACACATCATCGTCGCCGCGCCTTGAGCAGAGAGATACTTTCCGTGGATCAATTCTTGCCCGCGGTACCCGGGCTTGATCCTCCGTACTGCGACGATCCGGTGCCGCTCAGCGAGGTGGGACCGGCGGCTGTGCCGTTCGGATTACCCAAATTTTTCGCGTGGTGCGCGCGGTGATGACGCTTGGCGGCATCCGCCGGCACGAAGGTCAGCGAGAGCATGGCCAAAGTGGTCAAGGCGACTGCAACGAATTTCATTTCACTTCCTCCTGGAGGGATAGGTTCGTGTAGTTGGGCGCCCTGCGGAGGAAAACGAGATCAGGTTTGCATCGCCGCCAGCGAGTTTCGTGCGAAATGAAAACGTGAGCGAGTATGAAAGTCTTCTTGGAAAGAAAGCAGAGCAGGCGAGGCGGAAAGCGCGGAGACGCTCATCAACGCGATCGCCGCTCTGGGAAGGCGACACCGCCGCGACGGCGGAGCATCAGGAACGCGACGCCAGCAGCAAAACCGCGGCAAGATTTGCCACGAACAGCGTCGCATCGATGACGAAAATCCTGAGCATCGGGCCCTTCAATACGGGCCAGTATGCCACCCCGACGCGACCCCCGCGCATCAGGACCGGGAGGTTATAGGCGAACTGGCTGAAGTGGCACGCGGCGAAGAACAGGAACAGCGCAAGCTGCGCGTCAATCGCCTGAAAGAAGGGCGGCCGGACGAGAAGATAAAGCGACAAGAGACCGATTGGCAGATTGATCCCGCCCAGAAATGCCACGCTGGCGGACAAGGTCGGTGCAATCGGATTGCCGCGCTCTTCCCGGGGCACCAGGATCTTCAGCGTATTGCGCTGGGCAATGCTGAACTGGATGAATGCGCCGCCGAACCAGAGTGCGTTGAGGAGCAGGACGAAATCCGAGAATCGCATGGGCTACTTTCCGTAGAAGGCTTCGCTGCGCACCACACGGCCGGCATCATCGAAGTCCATGAACTCGCTGGCGCGCGTGTCGCCCAGTTGCCACCACACCGTTAGGCGCGCGGTCGTTTCGTCCCAGCTCCAGTCCAGGATTTTCAGGTCTGCGTTTTCGATGCCTCCATAAGCCTTGCGCCAGTAGGCGCGAATGTTCTGGGCGCCAACGACCACGGGAGAATCCGTCAGTTTGAGCGCCAGGGGGCTGCGCATCTCGGCGTTGTCGGCCAAGTGCGAGACGACGGCATCGATATCAACCTTGCACCAGTTGGCGCACCGCGCCTCGACAAAGCGCCCGGCGGCCGCCCGGTCCATTGTCCGTCCGCTCATGCTTCCGCCCTCCTCAAGTGCAACTGCTGAAGAGTGGCACGGCGCGACCCTGACGTCAATCAGGTTGACCTGAGAGCGCAGTCAGTTGTTGTCGGCGATGGCTTCCATAACGGCCATCCACGCGGCTGCGCCGGACGGCCCAGCACGATCAAATGCCTCGCGCAGGACCTTCCGCTCGTAGCCCGATGCTCGTTGTTCGATGCGTTGCCCCGCCTGCGTCAGGCGCAGCAATTTGGATCGATGCTGCTCGGGCGACCGCTTCGATGTCAGGAGCTTGCGCTCGACCAACAGGCCGAGCGGCCGGTTCAAAGCTTGCTTGGAAATGCCGAGGACCTCGATCAGCGAGCCGATCGAGATGTCGGGCCGCCGTGCGACGACATAGAGAATGCGATGGTGCGGGCGTGACAGGCCGAGCGTGGCAAGATACTGGTCGGCCGAGAGCGTCATCCCGCGCCAACCATAGTACATGAGCTCCAGCGCCGCGTCCAAATCGTGGAGCTTGTTGAGGGAGGCGCGGTGCAGGCCCGCGGCGTGAGAAGCGGTTTTTTGCATTTGCCTATCGTGTCGAATTTGCCGAAGAGAATCTATCCTCGCGCGCGCAGCTCCGGTCGCAGCACCTTCCCCGTTACCATTATCGGTAGCGTCTCAGGAAGCGACTGCGCCGCCGCTAGCGTGCAAACGCGTGAGGACATATGACGCTGCCCTGGACGCGCGAAGGCGCTCCTCAAAGGGGCGCTCTTACCCACACACCAACTTCCACCACCAGGCGAACACGCCCGCGAGGAGGGGGGAAGACGTCTGGGAAACCGCCGCGGCTCTCGCGTAGTTGCCGGCGATCTCGAGCATGGCGTTGCGCGACTCGTCGAGGAGGCACAGCGCAGCTTGTTCGCGGGCTACTCGCTCCAATCGACGAGGCTCTTCTGCCTCGTTCGTTGTGGTCCAATTCGGGGGAAAGAGAAGCATTTCCAAACGGTAAATGGGTAGGTCAGGCCTGCTGTCATAAATCTATCACTAAACTCCACTGGGCCCCCCATCACTTTTGCTGGATCGATCCTCACCCGAGGAGGCTACGGGGCGTCATGGGTGTGAGTTAATTGAAATCATGTCGCCGCTTGCGGGCTCGAGTCCGACGCCTGGCGGACATAAAAGCTCTGACGGCATAGCCAACCAGAGCGCCGACAAGAAAGACGCCCGCCAACAAATCTCGTGCAGGCAACTCCATGGGAGGATCCCTGCTGGGGTCAATAGCTGATTAATGGCCCAAACGCGCCGAAACTCCCCACACAAACCGGTGAGATTCTGTCCATGGGTGATTAACTCACGCCACAATCACGACTGACAGGCTCAATCAGCGGCGTCTCGGCTTCCTGGAAGGCTGGCAGGTCCAGCGAGGCCCGGCCGAACTTGTTATGGGCCATCCGACAGCTGCGCGCGCAAACCGGCCGACGCTCTGGGCTGTCGCATTGAGACGGATGCGGCCGGCTAAGGTGACCTCGACCATATCGCTGATGATATCATCGCGTATGTTCGTCGTCTGAGTTTTGGCGCAAGTGTTTTGGCGCAAGTATTTGAGCGGCCCGAGACATAGGTGACAAAACGTACCGGACACATGGGTTACACTTTCTGAACAGCGCTGTCTCGTAGAATATCCCACCACGTTCTTTTCGCTGGAAAGTCCACCAGGACGAAATGATCTGGTGCGTCTTGCGGCTACAGCGTCGATTGTACGGCCGTGCGGCACGTCCATCTGTCCTGGGATACGGGCGGACCGCTGAAAATCGTTTGGTGCTTGTCGCCCTGCCGGTCGCTTCACTCTAGTGAGCCCCTTTTCTGTCGTCCCGCCGCGCGCAAAACACCGCCGGAACAGATCCGCGGCTGCTCATTTACTCTCTGCTGCTGCCACTCTACATTGCCTGGTGACGCTATGAGAGAAGGTGATCGCATCATTCTGCTGCTTCGTATTACCAAGAATCTATCAGACCGTCTTACGCAGGGGGTACGCTTGAGTCGTACTGCCGAGGATCTATCAGCCCGCCTTCAGCAGGTGCGCATTGCCTCACCAAGGATGTTACCGGAGAACTGACCGTCAGGATTGGGGCGGCGACACCGAATCGGATCGGTGTCGCCGATGGCAGGACGGATCAGCATGGGTGCGCGGCGCGAGCTCACGGCGGCGGTGGTAGAGCGCTATCGATCAGCACGGCGGGCAGATAAGGGGCGCATACTCGACGAGCTTTGCGCGGTGACCGGCTGGCATCGCAAGCACGCGGTTCGGGCGCTTGCCAGCCATGTCGCAATTTCTCCGGAGGCCAGGCGGCAGCGAAGGCCGACCTATGGCGCCCCTATCAGGGATGCGCTGGTGGCCTTGTGGGAGGCCTCGGATCGGATCTGCGGCAAGCGGCTGAAGGTAATGATTCCGACGTTGCTGCCTTCGCTGGAGCGGCATGGCCGGCTCAAGCTCGACCAGGCGGATCGGGCGTTGGTGCTCGGCGTCAGCGCAGCCACGATTGATCGCCTGCTGGTCGAGACCAAGACGGCCGCGGCCGGCGGTAAGCGCCGGCGGGTCGGGTTTTATTCGGCGGTCCGCCGTGAAGTGCCGATCCGGACGTTCAACGACTGGCACGATCCGCCGCCGGGGTTCTGCGAGGTGGACATGGTGGCTCATGGCGGCACATCTGTAGCTGGCTCGTTCATTCAGACATTGACGATGGTCGATGTCGCCACTGGTTGGACCGAGTGCGTGCCGCTAGTGACGCGGGAGGGCGGGCTCGTCGTGCGGGCCATGGAGCGCGCACAGAACCTGTTTCCCTGGCTCATTCGCGGCGCCGATTTTGACAACGACAGCGCGTTCATGAACGACGTCGTCGTGCCCTGGTGCCGCGCGCAAAAGATCGAGGTGACACGTTCGCGCGCCTACAAGAAGAACGATCAGGCTTTCGTCGAGCAGAAGAACGGCGCGGTCGTCCGGCGACTCGTGGGATACGGTCGCTTCGATGGTGTCGAGACGACGCGCGTGCTTGAACGTTTGTATGCTGCATCTCGGCTGCACACCAACTTCTTTCAGCCGTCCTTCAAGCTGAAGGACAAGCGACGCGAGGGCGCGAAGG